>NZ_FMIF01000035.1:0-5308 GCF_900095615.1 Sporanaerobacter sp. PP17-6a
ATAGGCTGAAAATGCAAGGATTGTCTCTTGATAAATATTTTGAATTTGCAAATACTTCTTTGGAAAAATTAAAAGAGCAATTTAAAGAAAGATCTGGTAACAAAGTTAAGTCTGACCTTGTATTGGGTGAATTGGCAAAACAGGAAAATATTCAGGCTACAGAAGAAGAGATAGATAAAGAAATAGAAAAAATTGCTGCGGAATATAATCCAAAAGATACAGAAAAGTTTAAAGAAGACGTAAAAAAGGGAGATTTAGAATGGATTAAATCGGGTATAATTAAAGATAAGGCAATTGAATTGCTTATTAAAAATGTAAAATTCGTATAATGTTATGAGAGGGGTGTTTTGATGGCTTTAATTCCAATGGTAGTAGAACAAACTAATAGGGGTGAAAGATCTTATGATATATATTCAAGATTATTAAAGGAAAGGATTATCTTTCTTGGAGATGAAATAAATGATGTTACTGCAAATTTAGTTGTAGCACAGTTATTGTTTCTTGAAGCGGAAGATCCCGACAAAGATATTCAACTTTATTTAAATACTCCTGGTGGTGTTATTACATCTGGTTTTGCAATTTATGATACTATGCAGTATATAAAGCCCAATGTTTCTACTATATGCGTAGGAATGGCTGCAAGCATGGGAGCGTTTTTACTTGCCGCAGGTGCAAAGGGAAAAAGATTTGCTCTTCCGAATTCGGAGATTATGATTCATCAACCCTCAGGAGGAACTCAAGGGCAGGCAGAAGATATTAAAATTCGAGCAGAAAGAATAATTAAAATGAGGGAGAGAATAAATAAGATATTAAGTGATAGAACCGGAAAATCCTATGAACAAGTATCGAAAGATACTGATAGAGATTTTTTTATGAATGCAGACGAAGCTAAAAAATATGGTATAATAGATGAAGTGATTGAGTTTAAAAAATAACTTTAAGTGAGGTGTCACAATGGCAAAATATGATGACAAGCAGCTTAGGTGTTCTTTTTGCGGAAAGCCTCAGGACCAGGTGAGGAGACTTATTGCAGGACCTAATGTATATATATGTGATGAGTGTGTTGAACTTTGCCAGGAGATTATAAATGAGGAATTTGAAGATTCCTTTGATTATGAAGTAAAAGAACTTCCTAAACCTTATAAAATAAAAGAAACTCTTGATGAATATGTTATAAAACAAGAGAGGGCCAAAAAGGCCTTAGCTGTAGCGGTGTATAATCATTATAAACGTATTAACAGAAAATCAAATAAAAATAATGATATTGAATTACAAAAAAGTAATATTATTATGATTGGGCCTACTGGTTCAGGAAAAACTCTTCTTGCTCAAACTCTTGCCAAAATATTAAATGTACCTTTTGCTATTGCGGATGCAACTTCTTTAACAGAAGCAGGTTATGTAGGAGAAGATGTTGAAAACATCATACTAAAATTAATTCAAGCGGCGGATTATGATATTGAAAGAGCGGAAAAGGGTATAGTTTATATAGATGAAATTGATAAAATAGCAAGAAAAACGGAAAACCCGTCGATTACAAGGGATGTAAGCGGAGAGGGAGTACAACAGGCACTTTTGAAAATATTGGAAGGAACTGTAGCTAATGTACCTCCTCAAGGAGGAAGAAAGCATCCCCATCAAGAATTCATTCAAGTTGACACAACTAATATTTTGTTTATAGTTGGAGGAGCATTTGATGGATTGGAGAAGATTATCCAGAACAGAACCGGAAAGTCTTCCATGGGATTCGGAGCAAAAATTGAAAGTAAAACCAATTTGAGCGTAGGAGATATACTTAAATATATTCGACCTGAAGATTTAATTAAATATGGTTTAATTCCTGAATTTGTGGGGAGACTTCCTGTCGTTGTTACATTAGAGGAATTGGATAAACCATCTCTTGTTAAAATCCTTACTGAACCTAAAAATGCTTTGGTAAAACAATATAAAGAATTATTTGCAATGGATGATGTGGAGCTTGAGTTTGAGAAAGATGCTTTAGATCTTATATCCCAAAAAGCCATTGAAAGAAAAACCGGAGCAAGAGGACTCAGAAGCATTATAGAAGAAACAATGTTGGATATAATGTATGAAATACCTTCAAGGGATGATATAGAGAAATGTGTTATAACTAAGGAAACAATTATGAATGGTGGAGAACCTACTCTTGTGATTTCTGATAGAAAGAAAAAAGCAAGACAGAAAAAATCTGGGGAAAGAGAGACTGCATCATAATGAAAAAGGCTCACATGTTGGTGAGTCTTTTTCATTAATTTTTTCATAATATTAATTTAATAAGATAAACTATATTTAGTTATGTACATAAAGGAGTGAAAAAATGAAGTTAAACCCATATAGTATTTTAAAAAGAACCATACCTATCATAGCTTTAAGAGGAGTATCTGTTTTTCCCTATATGATTATTCATTTTGATGTAGGCAGAGATAAGTCTGTGAATGCACTGGAAAAGGCAATGGTAGATGATTCTCTAATTTTACTATGTTCTCAGAAGGATCCCAAAATAGATGAACCTGGGATAGATGATTTTTATCATATAGGGACTGTCTCGAAAATTAAACAAATGCTTAAACTTCCGGGAGGGAGTATAAGAGTTCTTATAGAAGGATTGAACAGAGGACGGATAGTAGATTTTACAGAAACGGATAAATATTTTGAAGCCGAAATAGAAGAGCTTACTTATGATCCGGAGAAAATAGGAAAAGATAAGGAAACGGAAGCCATAATGAGATTGGTACTGGATGATTTTCAGGAATATACTAACTTAAGCAACAGAATATCTCAGGATGTAATTGTTACTGTTGCCGAAATAGAAGATCCGGGAAGGTTTGCGGATATTATAGCTTCTTATATATATTTAAAGCCTGAATACGATCAGAAAATATTGGAAGCATTTGATTTTTATGAAAGATTGGAAATACTTCATAAAATGCTTCAGGAAGAAATAGAAATATTGAGAATTAAAGTTGATATCAATCAAAGAGTTAAGAAACAGATCACGCAAGTGCAAAAGGAATATTATTTGAGGGAAGAGATGAAAGCAATTCAAAAGGAGTTGGGTGAAGAAGACGAAGTATCTGAGGAAGTGGAATCATACAAGAATAAAATTAAAAAAGTAAAGATGCCTAAAGAAGTAAGAGATAAGGCAATAACTGAAGCAGAGAGATTATATAAGCTTTCTCCAGGTTCACCTGAAACGGGAGTTATAAGAACTTATCTTGATTGGATTATAGAACTTCCCTGGGATAAAGAAACTAAAGATAAGGTAGATCTAAAAAAGGCAAGAGAAATATTAAATAAGGATCATTATGGACTGACGGATGTAAAGGAAAGAATATTGGAATATATAGCTATAAGAAAGTTATCCGGAAATATGAAAGGACCTATACTGTGCTTTGTAGGACCTCCTGGGGTTGGGAAAACTTCTATAGCTAAGTCCATAGCCAAGTCTTTAAATAGAAACTTTGTAAGAATGTCCTTGGGAGGGATTCAAGATGAAGCAGAAATACGAGGACATAGAAGAACTTATGTAGGAGCGATGCCCGGAAGGATTATAAGTTTAATTAAAAAGGCAGGTTCAAAAAATCCTGTATTTTTATTTGATGAGATAGATAAATTAAATAGAGATTTCAGAGGAGATCCGGCAAGTGCATTGCTGGAAGTCCTGGATCCCGAACAAAATAATTCCTTTACAGATCACTTTTTGGAAGTACCTTTTGACATGTCAAAGGTGTTCTTTATAACTACTGCCAATACTACTATGACTATACCGGATGCACTCCTCGATAGAATGGAAGTTATAAGAATATCGGGGTATACGGAAGAAGAAAAATTAAAAATTGCGGAAGGCTATCTTCTTCCCAAGCAAATTAAAGAAAATGGTTTGAAAATGAAAAATTTATATATCTCCGAGACAGCATTAAAAACTATAATCAGCAATTACACCAGAGAAGCGGGAGTTAGAAATTTGGAGAGAAATATAGCCAATATTTGCAGAAAGTCGGCTAAAAGAATAGTTGAAGAAAATATCAACAGGGTGAGAATAAATAACGGGAATTTGCATAACTACTTAGGAGTAGAAAAATACAAGCACGAAGTAGTAAAAGAAAAGAATCAAGTAGGAATAGCAACAGGCCTTGCATGGACAGTATTCGGAGGGGAAATACTCTTTATAGAAGTAAATTGTATGAAAGGTACAGGTAAACTCCAACTTACGGGACAGCTCGGAGATGTAATGAAAGAATCCGCCATGGCGGGGATAAGTTATATAAGAGGGAATTTTTCTGATTTTGGTATAGACGAACAGTTTTATAAAGATACGGATATTCATATTCACGTGCCGGAAGGTGCAATACCTAAAGATGGTCCGTCGGCAGGTATTACTATGGCTACGGCAGTTATATCGGCTCTTTCCGGAAAGCCTATAAGAAGGGATACGGCCATGACAGGAGAAATAACATTAAGAGGCAGAGTCCTTCCTATAGGAGGAATTAAAGAAAAAGTCCTTGCGGCAAGTGAAGCAGGGATTAAAAGGATAATTCTTCCTTATGAAAATAAAAAGGATATGGAAGAAGTCCCCAAGAACATAAAGAAAAGGACTCAATTTATATTTGTGAGAAGTATGGATGAGGTGCTGAAATATTCTTTGTTGAATAAGGATGATAAAAATGAAAATAAATAAGTCTGAAATTACTGCATTAGCAGTTAATGAAAAACAATATCCGAAAGATAATAAATTTGAAATAGCATTTGCAGGAAGATCCAACGTAGGGAAATCGTCTCTAATAAATACATTGACAAATAGAAAAAGTTTAGCAAAGACAAGCAACAAACCTGGGAAGACCAGAACTATAAATTTTTATAATATAAATGATCAATTTCGACTGGTAGATTTACCCGGATATGGTTATGCTCAAGTGTCTAAGGGAGAAAAAGAAAAATGGAGCAAAATGATTGATGATTATCTTCACAACAGAGAAAACCTTGTGGAAGTAATTCTTCTTTTAGATATACGTCATGAACCTGGGGAGCATGATTTAACCATGTATAAGTGGATTAAATCCTATGGGTTTAACGGCATAGCTGTATGTACCAAATCCGATAAGCTATCTAAAAGTCAGATTACAAAACAGATTTCTGTAATAAAGAAGAAATTGGGAATTGCTGATGAAAACTTGATAATTCCATATTCTGCAGAAAAGAGAATGAATATTGAACTTATATGGGAAATAATAGAAGAAATACTTGAAGTAAATGAAAAGCAGCAATTAAAATAATTGCTGCTCTTTTA
>NZ_FMIF01000011.1:0-3472 GCF_900095615.1 Sporanaerobacter sp. PP17-6a
ACTTAAATTTAGGCCATTTTAAACCATATATAATTGCTCCTACAGTATAGAAGATACCTCCTCCGATTAGCCAACCTACTCCTTCTATCGAGACAACTTCTTTTAAGGGGAAAAAAGCAAGTACCACAAGCCATCCCATAAGAATATAGATAGTTGTAGAAATCCATCGAGGTACATCCATCCAAAGAGCTTTCAAGATAATTCCTCCAACAGCAAGAACCCAAATACTTATTAATAAACCCCATCGCCATTTCCCCGAAAGAGAAATCATACATATTGGAGTATATGTTCCTGCAATCAGAACATAAATCATCATATGATCCAACTTTCTTAAGATCCTGTTTACTTTTCCTTGAGCAGGGGACCAATGATATACCGTACTTGCCGTATACAATAAAATAAGACTTATCCCATAAACAATAACAGAAATCATATCTTTATATGTTCCTATAGGCTCTACATATTTTACTAATATCATAGTACCAAAAACAGATAAAACAGCTCCTATAAAATGAGTTAATGCACTGATAGGGTCCTTAATTTTTATATTCATAAAACCACTCCTTAATCTATTTATGTAATTTAATAGTTTTAAAAACCACTTTATAATATATATGTATTATAATATATTGTTATTGATACTTCAATATATTTTTTTATTTCAAAAAAAATTAATTTATTATATTGATATACGGTAAGGGAGACTTTATAATATAATAGAGGTGATATATATGACTTTTGAAAGAGAAGAATTGATAAATTTGATTAAGAAAAATATTTCTTTAAAACAAATAGATTTATCGGAAATTCCGGATATTGATTTATATATGGACCAAGTGACAACTTTTATGGAAGATAAATTAAAAGAATTCAAAAGGACGAAACAAGATAAGATATTAACCAAAACCATGATCAATAACTATACAAAAAATAAAATACTTCCTCCCCCTGAAAAGAAAAAATATTCTAAAGATCATATGATGCTTTTAATATTAATTTATCATTTAAAACAGATTTTATCTATTGGTGATATTCATTCCCTACTATCTTCCGTAAGTGATATCTCCATTGAAAATTTATATAAAAACTTTACTGATATTCAATCAATAGAATGTAAAAATTTTTCTGAAGAAATGCCAAAAAAAATAGATGAATTGCAAAAACAAATTCATCCTAATGAAGAAAACTTTGATAAATTAACTTTATTTTCAATGATTTTTTTCTTGATAATACAATCTTCTTTAGAAAAGAGACTGGCAGAAAAGTTAATAGATACATTTTTTAATGATTAAAAATACTCTATACGGACATTTCCAATACTATGGGGCAATGGTCGCTTCCCATAATATCAGAATGAATGATGGAATCTTTTAAAAAGTCCTTCAGTCTTTCAGATATTATAAAATAATCAATTCTCCATCCGGAATTTCTTTCTCTTGCCTTTCTCATATAGGACCACCATGTATAGGCTTGTTCTTTCTGTGGATATAGATATCTAAAAGTATCAATAAATCCGCTTTCCAACATATTAGTCATCTTCTGTCTTTCTTCATCTGTAAATCCTGCATTTTTTCTATTTGTTTCAGGATTTTTTAAATCTATTTCTTCATGGGCTACATTAAGATCCCCACATAAAATAACGGGTTTTGAATTATCTAATCTCTTCATATATTTTAGAAATATATCTTCCCAGCTCATCCTATAATCAAGTCTCTCTAATTCTCTGCGGGAATTTGGAGTATAAGCATCAATTAAATAAAATTTTTCAAATTCTAAAGTTATAACTCTACCCTCCTGATCGTATTCATCAATTTCAATTCCATATTTAACTGATATAGGCTTGGACTTTGTAAATACAGCCGTACCTGAATAGCCCTTTTTCACCGCATAATTCCAATATTTATAGTAACCTTCTAATTCCAGATTTACCTGCCCTTCTTGAATCTTAGTCTCTTGAATACAAAATATGTCTGAATTCTCTCTATTGAAATAATCCATAAATCCTTTCTTCATACACGCTCTAAGTCCATTCACATTCCAAGAAATAAGTTTCACAATATTACCTCCTATCTATTCTGCATCTCCCTCTCTATCCGTAATAATTAAGAATAGCCTTCTTTATATAAATATTATAGCAACTATTATAACTTATTTGAAATAAAAAAAAGAAGTATCATGAAATTATTCTTAAGTAGATAATGATACTCCTTTCACGAAATAAAATTGTTATATTTATCTAATATCCCTTATTTAAATCAACTAAGTTAATAATTTTCTCTCCGGAAATATATCTTTTAAAATTTTCATATACTATATAAAATCTTCTTTCTTTTACCATTTCCGATACCCATGAGTTATGAGGAGTGATTATTACATTTTTCATATCCCAAAGAGGACTTTCTTTCTTTAGCGGTTCTTCTTCAAAAACATCCAATGCCGCTCCCCCAATTTTACCTTCCTTTAACCCCAATATCAAATCTTGCTCATTAATTATATTTCCCCTGGATATATTTACAATATATACTCCGTCTTTCATGCTCCCAATCACATCTTTGTTTATTAAATGGTAAGTCTTATCTGTATAAGGCATAGATACTACTACCACATCACACATACTTACCATTTCTTTAATATTCTCCGTTTTATAACATTTATCAAAATGTTCTACATCTCTCCCCGTAGTATTAAGGCCCAATACAGTTGTTCCAAAACTTTTAATTCTCTTCGCCCCTTCTTTGGCTATATCCCCTGTGCCGATAAAGCCTATTGTCTTGCCATATATTTCCGATAACCTAGTATTGACTTTCCATTCTTTTTTGTGCTGATTTTCATAAAATTCTCTGCTCTTTTTAACCATCTCAAGAATTTTAAGCACTATCCATTCCGATATAGGAATGCTGTATCCCCCTCTGTTATTAGCTAATAATATTCCCCTGTCCCTTATTAAATCCAAAGGCACTTGATTTATTCCTGCACTAAAAAGCTGTATAAATTTTAAGTTCTTCAGCAATGAAATATCAAGAGATTGGAAAACAGCAAAACATGAAAGAACTTCTATGTCCTTAATATTCTCTGAAAATTTTACATCGTCTTCTTTTTCTACAATTATGTCATATCCTAAACTTCTTAGTTTATTCAATTTCTCCTCATCAAATTTTTCGGTTATTAAAGCTTTCATCCTTATCCCCTTCCATAATAATCTTTTTATAGCCCATAGAAAAATCTCATTCGTCTTAATTCATTAATGCTCCAATAGAAACCTTTTTTAATATTTACCCAATTACCTTCTTCATAATTATAGTTTATATATTTATATTTTTGTTTTCAATTAATTTCTCTTAACCATTATTGTGACCAATAGAAGTAATCTACCTTATATGAGCTACAATTTTTATGTAATAAATCCAATTAAATTTTTTAAATAGATATTAAAAAAAAGGGTATTTATAATAATACTTAAAAACTATAACAA
>NZ_FMIF01000019.1:0-36481 GCF_900095615.1 Sporanaerobacter sp. PP17-6a
TTTATATTCACAAAAACTATTGGAGAGGATGAAAATAGTGAAAAGATTTGAAGAATTTAAAAATTTACCTGTCAGTGAGCAAGAAAGAGAGATATCTAAATATTGGGGAGAAATAGATCTTTTAAAGAGGACCGTTGATGAAAGGGACGAAAATAATCCCTTTATATTTTATGAAGGGCCTCCTACAGCTAATGGAAAACCTGGCATACACCATGTTATGGCAAGAACATTAAAGGATTCGGTATGCAGATATCAGACTATGCTGGGACATCAGGTGAAAAGAAAGGCAGGATGGGATACCCATGGGCTCCCCGTGGAAATTGAAGTTGAAAAACAGTTGAAATTGAATAACAAACAGGATATTGAGAAGTATGGCCTTGAAAAATTCAATAAAAAATGTAAGGAATCCGTATTTAAGTATGAAAAGCTGTGGAATGATATGACTCAGAGAATGGCTTATGAAATTGATCTGAACAATGCCTATATTACTCTTAAAAACGAATACATTGAGTCGGTATGGTATATATTAGATAAGTTTTTTAAAGAAGGTCTTTTGTATGAAGGCCATAAGGTACTTCCATATTGTCCGCGCTGCGGTACCGGTCTTGCTTCTCATGAGGTGGCACAAGGCTATGAGGAAATAAAAAGCGAGACCGTGATAGTAAAATTTAAAAGAAAGGACAGAAATGAGTACTTTCTTGCTTGGACCACAACCCCATGGACTCTTCCGAGTAATGTATCATTGTCGGTAAACCCTGAAGAAGATTATATAAAGGTGAGAGAAGGAGAAGAAATATACTATTTGAACAAAAAACTTGCCGATAAGGTACTGAAAGGTGATTATGAAATTCTTGAAGAAATGAAAGGAAAGGCTTTGGAATATATTGAATATGAGCAATTGATGCCTTTCGTTAAAACAGATAAAAAAGCCTTTTTTATAACGATTGCTGATTATGTAACTACGGAAGACGGTACAGGAATAGTACATTCAGCTCCCGCCTTCGGAGAAGATGATTATAATACGGGAAAGAGGTATGGATTGCCTGTATTAAAGCCCGTAAATGAAGAAGGGAAATTTACAGAAACCCCTTGGAAAGGGAAATTTGTGATGGATGCGGATCCTGATATTATTCGATGGCTGAGGGAAAACGGAAAACTTTATAAAAAGGAAAAAATAGTCCACAATTATCCTCATTGCTGGAGATGCCATACACCTCTTTTATATTATGCAAAACCAAGCTGGTATATTGAAGTAACTAAATTTAAGGATAAGCTCATAGAGAATAATAACGGAGTAAAATGGTATCCTCCTTTTGTGGGAGAGAAAAGATTCGGAAATTGGCTGGAGAATTTGAACGATTGGGCAATTTCAAGAAGCAGATATTGGGGAACTCCTTTAAATATTTGGAGATGCAATAGATGTGGGCATATTACAAGTGTAGGTTCTATAAAGGAACTTGTGGATAGATCTATTGAAGATATAGATGAAAATGTTGAATTACACAGACCTTATGTGGACGATATACATTTAAAATGTGATAAATGCGGAGAAAAAATGACAAGGGAAAAGGATGTTATTGATGTTTGGTTTGACAGCGGAGCAATGCCTTTTGCCCAACACCATTACCCTTTTGAAAATAAGGAGAATTTTAGCACACTATTTCCTGCGGATTTTATATGTGAGGGAATAGATCAAACAAGAGGATGGTTTTATTCTCTTCTTGCCATCTCTACATTTATGACCGGAAAATCTCCCTATAAGAGAGTACTTGTTAATGATTTGATATTGGACAGAGAAGGCAAGAAGATGTCTAAGTCAAAAGGTAATACTGTTGATCCTTTCCAATTGTTTGATAAATATGGTGCCGATGTTTTAAGGTGGTATTTATTATATGTATCCCCACCGTGGACTCCGACAAAATTCGATGAAGACGGATTAAGAGAAGTGGAAAGCAAGTTCTTTAGAAGTATAAAAAATGTATATAATTTTTTCGCACTATATGCGAATACCGATGAAATCGATCCGAGGGAATTTGATGTTCCTTATGAAAAAAGATCGGAACTGGATAAATGGATATTGTCCAAATACAACAGCATGTTGAAATCAGCCAGAGAGGGTATGGATAATTATGATTTAACTAAGGTAGTAAGACTTATTCAGGAATTTGTTGTGGAAGATTTGTCTAATTGGTATATAAGACGTTCCAGAAGACGTTTTTGGAAGACGGAGTTGGATGAAGATAAAAATGCGGTCTATAGTACAACTTATGAGATACTTTTAGGAATAAGCAAAATAATAGCACCATTTGTACCATTTATTGCAGAGGAAATATACAGAAATTTAACAGGCGGAATTTCTGTTCATTTGGAGCTCTATCCCAAAGAAGAAGAAAAATTGATAGATCTAAAGTTGGAAGAAAAGATGGATTTGGTAAGAAAATTGGTAGGATTGGGAAGGGCCTCAAGAGAAAGTGTGAAAATTAAGGTCCGTCAACCTTTGAAAGAAGTAATTCTTGATGGAAAATATGAGAGTACAATAAGGGATTTGATACCTTTAATAAAAGAAGAATTGAATGTGAAGGAAGTAGTATTTGAGAAGGACCTGACTCATCTCATGAACTATTCCTTAAAACCTAACTACAAAGTTGCAGGTTCTATACTTGGTCCCAAGATTAAATCTTTTGCAAAAATTTTACAGGAAGTTGATACCCATGAGTTAGTAAATAAATTAGAAAAAGGGAAAGTTATATTAAATATAGATGGAGAAGATATAAGTATAGAAAAAGATTATATAATAGTTAAAATTACGGCCAAAGAAGGATTTAATGTAGCCATGGAAGACAATCTTTTTGTAATATTGGAAACTGTTTTAACCGAAGACTTGTTAGAGGAAGGATATGCCAGAGAGTTTATATCTAAAGTTCAGCAGATGAGGAAAAGTAACGGCTATGAAATGATGGACAATATAAGAATATATTACAATGGAGACGAAAAAATCCAATTGTCATTAAACAAATTTGACGAATATATTAAGAAAGAAACCTTAGCGGTATCCATTGAAAAAGTTCAGGACTCTTCTTTAGAACAAGAGGACCTGAATGGACATATAACGGGAATTAAATTGGAGAAAGTATAAAAAGGAGGAAATCTTCCTCCTTTTTTAAATGTATAATAAAAATTAAGTTATAAAAGAAAACGTTTGTTTCCATTATGAATATTTAATGATATAATTAAATACAATAAAAAAGTTTGGCGGTTATTTTAGTTAGTATAGGAGGGTTATTTATGGTAAAGTTTTATGGAATGGTTGAAAGGTTATATGAATTGGACGTAAAGCTGAGTAAACTGGAATGGGTACAATATACGACGGGATACGATTTTGGTATTGAAGAGGCTCATGAAGAAATAAATAATTTTTTGAAGGATGAAAAAAATTATAGTTTGGTTCTTGAATACATGGAAAAAGCTTCAGGACCTGTAGAAAAAAGAAAGGGAGAAATTTTATATAATGAATTTAAATCATATCATTTGACTAAGGAATTAAACGATTTGAATTTTGAAATTCAGAAAAAAACTAATGAACTTTCAAAAATACTTAACACCTTTAGGTTTAAAATAGATGGAAAGGAAGTTTCAGGAGTAGATATAGATTGTATACTTTCCCGAGAGGATGACAGAGAACTGAGAAAAAAGGCATTCTTTGCAAAAAATCAAATTGATAAACCTATGGTTGATAATGGCTTTATTGATTTAATTAATTTGAGAAATGAATATGCCGGAATGTATGGAGAAAAAGATTTTATGGAATATAGGATAAAAAGTGATGAACTAAGTCCAAACATATTTGATACTTGGGAAGATGATTTAAAGGAACATATTATCGTGTTAAATGAAAAAGGAAGAGAATATGCTCGGAAATTTATCGGCAGTGAAGAATTGATGCCTTGGGATTATAGCTATATCAAATCAAAAATATCGTCTTCTTTGAATAGCCATGTGGATATGTCAAATTATTATAATGTATTGAGAGAATTTTTTTTAAATTTTGGATTTGATATTAATAAATTTAATATTACTTATGATATCTTTCCGCGAAAAAATAAGTCGGAATGGGGATATAATTTCCCTATAAAATACGGGGAGGATTCGAGAATACTTGCCAATGTGAAAAATCAGTACAGAGAATACGAAGTGCTTCTTCATGAGACAGGACATGGAATTCATTCTTTTATGTTAAATCCTGAGGAAATCATATTAAATATGGGAATTAGCGGGATAATAGAGGAAGGAATAGCAGATCTGTTTGAAGAATTTTTATATGATAAAATGTTCTATGAAAAGTTTTTTACAAATTCGGTAGAAAAGGAATTTGAAGAAATACATGAATATGATAAGATAAGCCATTTAAGGTTTGTAGGAAATATTTTTTTTGATCATGAACTTTATAAAAATGATCTAAAATCTTTAGATGATATATATAACTTATATTTTAAAGTCTACAACAAACTATACAATGATAAACCATATAACCAAAAGCCTCCTTTTGGTTTCAGAATCCATTATACAACTCATCCCATTTATATGCATAACTATTTTATGGGCGACGTAACGTGTAGTATGCTTAAAAAAGTATTTTACAGAAAATATGGCGTTGATTCCATATCAAAGAAGCCAAAAGAATTTGGAAATTTTTTGTTTGAACAGGTAATTAAGCCTTCCGGATTATATAAATACGAAGAACTGTTTGAAAAAATAAGCGGAGAAAAATTTTCTCTTAAATGGTACTTTTAAGGATAATAAATAGAAAGGATATTTTTTTGATATTATCTAAGTTTCTTGAATCGTTTTGGTTATTTCAATAAAATTGAATATTGGAATTTAAAACTAAAAAGTATTATAATATTAATCATATTTTAATTATGTTATAATAGAACTTTAAAAGAAAAAGAATGAAAAAAATGGATTCAAAAAAAGAAGGTCGAAAGTTTTTAGGGATATTAATATCTTATGAAATATAAAAGGAATAGATAATGTTATTGTAAAGTATGTCTATATTTAGTATCATTTAAGTTATAGACGAGCATAATGGGGGTTAAATAATGAAAAAGAAATTCTGGACTGCCTTTTTAATATCATTGGTATGCTTTTCTATTATATTTACAATAGCGGGCAAATATTTATCAGACAATAATATTGTGGATTTCTCGCAAGAAGATGATTCGGAAGATGAATTTAAAGATGAGATATTATTTTTATTTATGGGAATAGACGCAAATGGGGGAATAGAAAAAATAAAGGAAAATAGGAATAAAGAGGGAGACAGATATATAGAAACCGGGAACAGGACAGATACCATGATGCTGTGCAAATTTAATTTTAAAACCGGCGAAACGAATATATTGTCTATTCCGAGGGATACAAGAGTAAGGATAAGGGGCAGGAAAAACGAATATAAGATCAATGCCGCCTATTCTTACGGCGGTCCTTACCTTGCCGTTGACACGGTAAAAGACTTTTTAAACATAGATTTAAAATATTATGTAACGGTAGATTATTTGGCGGTGAAGGAAATAGTGGATGCAATCGGGGGAATAAAAATAGATGTGCCTCAGGACATGAAACATAATGATATCCCTTCCCTGAGAATAAATATAAAGAAGGGGTTTCAGACTTTGGACGGGGATAAAGCTATTGAGTTCTTAAGGTATAGAGGATATAAGGAAGCGGATATAGGCAGAATAAAAGCACAACAGATGTTTATAAAGGAATTTATAAAACAAGTGCTTAAACCCAAAAATATCATTAAATTGCCTAAGATGATAAATGCTTACTTTGATTATATTGATACCAATATACCTTTGAATTCAATGGTTAAAGCAGTAACAAACGCCAATAAATTGAACATGGAAAATGTTAAGACTGAGACCATACCCGGGGATGGAAAGAAAATCGGGAAAGAAGATTTTTGGATATATGATGAAAATAAGACGAAGGAACTGACAGACGAAATGTTCGAAGATTTTTTGATTAAATAATATAATATGATACAAGATATAAGACAAAATCATTTTCTAAGGAAATACAAATGCTTAATAAATAGAAAGAAGAGGATTTTTTGTAAAGATTAAATTTTTGTTTTAAATTAATTACAAAAAATTAAAAAAGATATTGACATTTGTTTTAGAAGATGGTATTGTATATAGAAATTAATAAATTTTTGTAGAATATTGATGTATTATATTAAAGACTATGATGAAGAAAAAAACTATTTTTTAACTAATTATAGAGAACCGAGTATGGTGGAAATCGGGATTGGAAAAATAGATAATAACTCACTTCAGAGTTGTGCCGCTGAATAAGTAGGCTGTAACGTTCCCCTACGTTATAAGGGGAGGGTTTGATTGAACCTGTTGATGCTTTACTATATCAAAAACTATGATGAAGAGAAAAACTATTGATTAACTACTTACAGAGAGCCGAAGATGGTGAGAATCGGCATTGGTTTAGTAGATAATAAATCACTTCTGAGTTTCATAGCTGAACTAAGTAAGCCATGACGAATGGATCCTACGTTATAAGGAGAAGGTTTGATTGAACCTACTGAGATAGTATTCGTGAGGATATTATGATTTAGAGTGGTACCGTGCTAACGTGCCTCTATTACGTATATATACGTAATAGAGGCTTTTTTTATAATCTATGGGAAACTCTATTTACATTAATTTGTATTTGACTTTAAGTGAGTTTCAAAAAAGGCTTTATTAATATATCAATATTCCGATAAAAGCCTTTTTTAATTTGGCGGAGGTGGTTTTTGCCGGCTTTTAAAT
This sequence comes from Sporanaerobacter sp. PP17-6a, assembly GCF_900095615.1. NCBI lineage: Bacteria > Bacillati > Bacillota > Tissierellia > Tissierellales > Sporanaerobacteraceae > Sporanaerobacter > Sporanaerobacter sp. PP17-6a. Next base: position 6,831 of record NZ_FMIF01000019.1, read on the forward strand.
TTGAAATAAAAACTATATTACATTAAGGGAGAGATGAATAAGTGAAAAGAGCAATTACTTTAGTTATGACGGTTTTATTGATATCTACTTTATTAGTAGGATGTGATTCAAAATCAGGAGAAAGTTCTGAAAATATAAAAATAGGATTAAATTATGAATTATCTGGAAATGTTGCAACTTATGGGCAAAGTTCGGTAAAAGGTATAGAATTTGCAATTGATGAAATAAATAAAGCCGGCGGAGTTCTTGGTAAACAGATAGAACTTGTAAAAGTTGATAATAAGTCAGACAGTGCAGAAGCTGCTAATGTTTCGACAAAGTTAGCCACAAGAGATAAAGTTGTGGTAATATTAGGGCCGGCAACATCAGGGGATGCAAAAGCGGCATCTCCGGCAGCAATGCAGAATAAAATTCCGCTTATATCCTCTTCAGCTACTTCGGACGATTTTACCGTTGATAGCAATGGAAAGGTTAGAGATTATATCTTTAGGACATGTTTTAATGATTCATTTCAAGGTATAACCATGGCAAATTTTGCATTCAGTGATTTAAAGGCAAAAAAAGCGGCAATTCTTATTGATAATACAAGTGACTACAGTAAAGGAATAGGAAAGAATTTTAAGGAGACATTTGAAAAACTTGGCGGAGAAATTTTGACAGAAGAAGCATATCAATCTAAGGATACAGATTATAAAGCTGTTTTGACAAATATTAAAGGAACCAATCCGGATGTATTATATGTTCCGGGTTATTATGAAGAAGTAGGGCTGATTATAAAACAAGCCAGAGAATTAGGCATTAACATACCAATACTTGGAGCCGACGGATACGATTCACCGAAATTAGCAGAAATTGCTGATAAGAAATCATTAGAAAATGTTTATTATACAAACCATTATTCATCTATGGACGATGCATCTGATGTTGTAAAATTTAGAGAATCATTTAAGAAAAAGAATGGAAGCGAACCGGATGCGTTCAGTGCATTAGGTTATGATATGGGATATTTTGTAGCTGATGCTATAAAAAGAGCAGGAGAGGCAGACCCTGAAAAAATTAAGGATGCTTTAGCAGACACTAAGGATTTTAAGGGTATAACAGGAACATTTTCTATGGATGAAAATCATAATCCTGTAAAGTCAATTACAATACTTCAATTAAAAGACGGACAACCTTCCTTTGTTAAAAAATTAGAGCCATAATTATTATAGATCTACCACAGAGGGAAGATTATTTGCCTCTGTGATAGATATTTGTTATATGTTAATAAATCAATGGGGTGATGATTTTGGAACAGATAATTCAGCAAGTAATAAACGGGATATCCCTTGGCAGCATTTATGCGTTGATAGCCCTCGGATATACTATGGTCTATGGAATAATAAATTTGATAAATTTTGCTCACGGGGATATTTATATGATTGGAGCATATATTGGATTTGCACTGACAACATTTTTTAAATTAAATTTTTTGTCATCACTTATAATATCTATGCTGCTGTGTAGTATTCTTGGTGTGTTGATTGAGAAGGTAGCTTATAAGCCTGTGAGAAATTCTACAAGGATAGCTGCATTAATAACGGCCATAAGTGTTTCACTATTTTTAGAGTATGGAATGATGTATTTTGTAAAGCCTGAGACCAGAACTTTTCCGGAGCTTTTACCGGATAAGCAGATTCATATATTTAATACAAATGCAGTTTTGGATTTTAAAAATCTTTCCATAATAGTTATAACAATTTCTTTAATGCTCATTCTTCAATATGTGATTTATAAAACAAAAATTGGTAAGGCAATGAGGGCAGTATCTTTAGACAGTGATGCTGCACAACTGATGGGAATTAATATAGATAAGACGATATCAAGTACCTTTGCTATAGGTTCGGCTCTTGCAGGAGCGGCAGGGGTGTTAGTCGGAGTATATTACAATTCAATCAATCCTCTTATGGGAGTACTGCCGGGACTCAAGGCATTTGTTGCAGCAGTTATAGGAGGTATAGGAGTTATTCCGGGAGCTGTTTTTGGAGGTTTTTTCTTAGGAATTACGGAAACTGTCATAAGTGCGGCAGGTGGTTCTCTTTACAAGGATGCAGTTGCTTTTGCAATACTGATAATAGTCCTTTTAGTAAGACCTAACGGATTACTTGGTAAAAATATAAAAGAAAAAGTTTAGAACTGAGGGTGATGATATGAAATTTCTGAACAAAAAAAATATTTTTAATCTGATATTAATTTTAAGTATTTACTTTATAGTTGAATTTTTGATAAATAGGGGTATTATAGATTCCTATATAATATTGAATATTGTTGTAATAGGTGTAAATATAATACTTGCAGTAAGCCTGAATCTCATAACGGGAATTACGGGGCAATTTTCTCTTGGCCATGCGGCATTTATGTCTATTGGAGCTTATGCTTCAGCTATAATGACGGCAAAATTGGGCCAACCATTTATTGTTGGAATTATAGCAGCAGCTTTATCTGCTTCATTAGCAGGAATTATAATCGGGATACCTACCTTAAGGCTTAAAGGGGACTATCTTGCAATAGCGACATTAGGATTCGGTGAGATAATAAAGATCATTGGACTTAATAATGATTATATTGGGGGCGCTACAGGACTTAATGATATTCCTCAATATACAAATTGGACATGGATATATTTTTGTGTGGTGATAACTATAATAATTATCAATAATTTTATAAAATCCTATAACGGAAGGGCATGTATATCCATCAGAGAGGACGAAATTGCATCTGAAACTATGGGAGTAAATACGACATATTATAAAATATTGGTTTTTACAATGGGAGCTTTTTTTGCAGGTATTGCAGGTGCACTATATGCAAATTATTTTTATTTTATAAGGCCTGATTCCTTTGGATTCATGAAATCAATAGATATATTGGTTATAGTAGTATTTGGAGGCATTGGAAGTGTCTTAGGTTCAGTTGTCGGAGCCGTTATGCTTTCCATTATATCTGTTTTCCTTCAGAATATTCCGGAATTGAGAATGGTCGTATATTCAGTTATTTTATTCCTGATAATGGTTTATAGACCACAAGGACTGATAGGGAAAAACGACTTAAGGTTGTTTAAAAAGAGAGGTGTTTTAAATGGATGTGCTCACAGTAAATAATCTTTGTAAATCTTTTGGAGGGGTAAAAGCTATTTCAAATATAAGTATGTCGATTGAAGAAGGAGAGATAGTAGGAGTAATCGGACCGAATGGCGCAGGGAAAACAACTTTTTTTAATCTCCTAACAGGCATTTACAGTCCCAGCTCCGGTGATATAACATATAATTTTAAAAAAGAAATTTCATCAAGAGATTTTAAACCTTTTAAAATGCCTAAATACGGAGTATCAAGAACTTTTCAGAACATAAGGCTTTTTAAAAATATGAGTGTACTTGATAATATTCTTATTGGATATCACTGTAACCTAAATTATGGAATATTACCTTCTTTGTTCAGACTGCCATCTTTTTATAGAAATGAGGAAGAGGCATATGAGAAAGCAGTTGAACTACTGAAGATATTTAATATTTATGATAAAAAGGATGAATTAGCAAAGAATCTTCCCTATGGAGAACAAAGAAAAGTAGAAATCGCAAGAGCATTGGCTGCTAAGCCTAAGGTACTCCTTTTAGATGAACCGGCCGCTGGAATGAATACAAATGAGACAAAAGAATTAACAAAATTAATTAATTGGATCAAAGATGAATTCAGTCTTACTATAATTCTTATAGAGCATGATATGTCTTTAGTTATGGAAATTTGTAATAAAATATTTGTATTTGACTATGGAACGTTAATAGCGGACGGAACTCCTCAGGAAATTCAGACTAATACACAAGTAATTAAAGCATATCTTGGAGGTGAATAATATGCTTGAATTGCATAATTTAAATGTTTACTATGGAGCCATTCATGTTTTGAAAGATGTAAGCTTAAAGGTAAACAAGGGAGAAATAGTAACATTAATTGGTTCTAATGGGGCCGGTAAGACTACAACATTGCGTACCATATCGGGAATTAAAAAATTGAAGTCCGGAAGTATAGAATATGATGGCCGGGATATAAGCAAATATTCTGCTTCGGATATTGTTAAGATGGGAATATCGCATGTGCCGGAAGGAAGAAGGGTATTCTCGACTATGTCCGTTCTTGAAAATATTGAAATGGGAGCCTTTACAAGGACTGATAAACCCCAAATAAAAAAGGATATGGATAAAGTATTTTCTTTATTTCCAAAACTTTATGAAAGGAAAAATCAATATGCAGGTAATTTATCCGGAGGGGAGCAGCAGATGCTTTCTATTGGCAGAGCACTTCTTTCGAGACCGAACATATTGTTATTGGACGAACCATCCATGGGATTGGCACCTATAATTGTTAAAGAAATTTTTTCGATTATACAAGATATAAATGAAAATGGCACTACAATCTTATTGGTTGAACAGAATGCTAATATGGCCCTTAAATATACGAATAGAGCCTATATAATCAGAAATGGGGTAATTGATATGGAAGGAGACGCGGCAAGCCTTTTAAATGATGAAAAGGTAAAGAAGGCTTACCTTGGAGGATAATCTTCGAGGTCATATAGGGGAAGGCAATCTATATGTTGCCATGTCCCCAGAGCCTCTGGATTTTTATAACCCACAGGAAGTTTTAAAATGGGTTTCAAAAAAGCGTTTTTAATATGCTAATGCTTAGATAGAAACTTTTTTATTTATTTAGAATGTCTTTTAAATTTTTAATGAATAATCGGTTTTCCTCCATGGTACCAATTGAAACTCTTATCCATGTTCCACCCATAGGACGGATTATTATTCCTCTTTTTTGAAGTTCAATGAATGTTTCATTTGCACCCCTTTCTATATTTACGTAAATATGATTTGCTTCGGAAGGGGGATATGATAATTTCATATCATCAAACTGCTGGTATAAATATTTTTTCCCTTCAATATTTACTTCATAAGTTTTTTTAAGGAATTCTTCATCTTTTAATGCCGCAGCTGCAGCTATTTGGGCCAAGGAGTTTACATTAAAGGGACCTCTTACCTTATTGATATTTTCAATAATTTCTTTGTTTGCTATTGTATAAGCAACTCTTAGGCCGGCAAGGCCATATGCCTTAGAAAATGTTTTCATTACCATAACATTGGGATATTTTTTTATGAAATCAATACTATTTCGAGGATAATCTTTTCTTTCCACATATTCGCCATAAGCTATGTCATAAGCAACTACTACATTTTGAGGTACTTTGTTTAAGAAATCTATTACCTCTTCTTCTGAGCATATAGTTCCGGTCGGATTATTTGGATTGCATATCCATATAATTTTTGTCTTGGGAGTTATAGCTTTTAATATCGCCGTTAAATCATGAGTATAATTTTTCAGAGGAACTATTACAGGTACTCCTCCCATCATATTTGTCGTAGCGGCATATCGTGGGAACGTTATATCAGCCATTATTGCTTCATCATCTTTTTCAATAAAAGTCTTTGCTATCAAATCTATCATTTCATCAGAGCCACTGGTGGGAAGAATTTCATCTACAGGAATGTTGTATTTTTTAGATATACTTTCTTTAAGTAAAGTTGCATTTCCGTCAGGATATATAGATAAGTCGTTTAAAGCATGAGTTATCGCTTCTTTGACCTTCTCAGAACAACCTAAAGGATTTTCATTTGAAGCCAATTTGATGACCTTGTCTAACCCATATTCTCTTTTTACATCTTCTATGGGTTTTCCCGGCTTATAAGGGATCAAATTCTTTAATTCTTTTCTATAAGATAATGTCAACAAAACCAACTCCTCTCAAAGTTTTTCATATTTAGTATATCAGTAATTATAGATATAGACAACAAAAAAATACTATGATAATTATATGTTTCATGCTATAATTTAAAATAGAGTGTTTTAATATTGTGTTTTGCATATTTTCGGCGTGGTAGGAAATATTATCCGTAGGAAAATATTAGGCTTTAAAAGGAATTTTAAAATCTTTGTAGAATACTTACCAATAACAAATACGCTGGTTAAGGGGGAAAAGATATAATGAAAGAATATCAAACTGGTCAGGTCAGAAATATTGCTTTGATAGGGCATGGCAGTAGTGGAAAAACAACAATCTCGGAAGCTGCCTTATATGTTACAGATGTAACTAAGAGACAGGGAAGAACAGATGATGGGAATACTGCTTCCGATTTTGATAAAGAGGAAATCTCAAGGAAAATTTCAATTGGAACATCAGTTATACCTATTGAATTAAAAGATATTAAATATAATTTTCTTGATACCCCAGGATATTTTGATTTTATCGGAGAAATGTACGGAGCACTTAGAGCGGCTGATGGAGCGGTAATAGTAATAGATGCTTCATCAGGTATAGAAGTTGGTACGGAAAAAGCGTGGCAATATACTCAAAAAAATAAAGTTCCAACAATAATGTTTATGAACAAAATGGATAAAGAAAATATAAATTTTGAAAAACTTCTTTCAGATATAAAAGATAAATTTGGGGAAAAGGTTGTACCTTTTGGATTGCCTATATACCGTTCCGATGATTTTAAAGGTGTAGTAGATGTTATTGATAAAATAGCAAAGGAATATAATGGACGAGAAGTAAAAACAGTTGATATTCCTTCTGAACTGCAATCAGAAATGAACTCTATCAATGATGATTTAATAGAAAAGATAGCAGAGACAGATGAAGCTTTAATGGAAAAATATTTTGACGGAGAATCATTTACAGAGGAAGAAATAAGAAAGGGCCTTAAAATTGCTGTTAAAAATGGAGATTTAGTTCCTCTGATTCCTGGTTCGGCTGATAAAGATATAAGTATTGACTTATTGTTAAATTTAATTGAAAGATATATCCCTGCTCCAAACGAAGTAGGAGAATATAAAGGAATGAGCGGAGAAAAGGAAATATCAAGAAAGGTTGATTCCAAAGAGCCATTTTCTGCTCTCGTATTTAAAACAATAGTTGACCCATTTGTCGGTAAATTGTCTGTATTTAAAGTGATATCCGGAAAGATTACAAAGGATAAGGAAATATTTAACAGTAACAAAGATAGTGCGGAAAAATTGGGAGGATTGTTTGCATTAAGAGGAAAAACTCAATTGGAAGTATCGGAGATAAATGCAGGAGATATAGGAGCAACTTCAAAACTGCAGTTTACTCAAACAGGAGATACTTTATGCGATAAATCAAATCCTATTCAATATGAAAAGATACAATATCCTGAACCTTGTTTGTTTATGGCGGTGGAACCTAAAACCAAAGGCGATGAGGAAAAAATAGGGAGTTCTCTACAGAGGCTTACGGAAGAAGATCCTACTTTTGTATTAAACAGAAATAAGGAAACGAAACAATTGTTAATAGGCGGGCAAGGAAATATGCAGTTGTCAGTTATAGTGAACAAGCTTAAGAATACCTTTGGAGTAGATGTAAACATGGCTGATCCCAAGATTGCTTATAGGGAAACCATAAAGGGTACCTCCAGTGTACAGGGAAAACATAAGAAACAATCCGGTGGAGCAGGACAATATGGAGATGTTCACGTAAGATTTGAACCGACGGAGGAAGAATTTATATTTGATGAAGAGGTATTTGGAGGGGCGGTTCCAAGACAATATATACCGGCAGTTGAAAAGGGACTGAGAGAATGTTTAGACAAGGGAGTTCTAGCAGGATATCCCGTAGTTAATGTTAAAGCTATTTTATTTGACGGTTCTTATCATCCTGTGGATTCTAACGAAATGGCATTTAAAATAGCGGCATCAATAGCCTTTAAGAAGGGTATGGAAGCAGCAAATCCTGTTTTATTGGAGCCTATAATGAGAGTAGAAATACTAATTCCTGATGCTTATATGGGTGATATAATGGGTGATATGAATAAACGAAGAGGCAAAATTTTGGGGATGGAACAACAGGAAGATGGAATGCAGCTTGTTATAGCTGAAGCTCCTCAGGCCGAGTTGTTTAAATATGCCATAGATTTAAGAAGTATGACTCAGGCAAGAGGAAGTTTCACAATGCATTTTGTAAGATATGAAGAAGTTCCCGCAAATATAAGTCAAAAAATAATTGAAGAGTCCAAAAAGAATTAAAAAATTTCAGATATATAAAAAGGCCTTGGATTTCGATTAAAATCCAAGGCCTTTTTATAACCCGTAGAGAAATCCCGATTTATCTTAGTACATATTTAGCCCTGAATGGATAAAAGAAGTTTCCTTAATATGTCAATATTTCAATAGAGATTTTTTTATATGTTTGAATTTATTATGATTAAGGCGAGAAAATGGGAGAAATATTGAAATAATATCATGTAAATGCTTATCTACTGATGATATTATTATATTTTATGGATATATGAATTATATTGAATGTTGAAAAAAAGTATTATATAGGAGAAAATTAGTATAGAAAGGCAAAGAAAGTCAAAGTCAAATAAATTAGGGTGATAAAAATGCCGAGGTTGAGTAACATAATTGAAGAATTTATTAAAAATTTACTAGATGAAACTGATAACGGAGTAGTTGAAATTCAAAGAAATGAATTGGCACAATATTTTGATTGTGCTCCTTCACAAATAAATTATGTCCTTACTACAAGGTTTACTCCATACAAAGGGTATTATATAGAAAGCAGGAGAGGCGGAGGAGGATATATAAAAATTGTAAAGGTGGGAATATCTGAAGATAGTGATATTAATGATTTGTTAGTTAATACTATAGGGCAATCTATATCTAAAACCAAAGCATATAGTATTATTGAAAGGCTAAGTGAGGAAGGTATCGTAACTGAAAGAGAAGGAGATATGATGAAGATTGCAATTGGAGATAGAACGCTTAAGAATGTTTATGACAATAGGAATGAATTGAGAGCAGATATACTTAAAAATATGCTTTTAGTATTGTTACGAGAATAAAGGGGGTAGAATGATCATGTTATGTCAGCAATGCAAGAAAAGACCAGCAACTATGCATTATACTAAAATAGTTAACGGAGTGGTGACGGAGATTCATCTTTGTAGCGAGTGTGCTAAAGAATACAAGGATGTGGATTTTGATACTAATTTTTCTTTTCACAAATTTTTGACGGGATTAATAGATAATATACAAGGAGAAACTGTTAAGGAAAATAAATGTGATTTAAAATGTTCCTATTGTGGTATGGATTATAATGAATTTAAACAAACAGGAAAATTAGGATGTCCAAATTGTTATATATCTTTTAAAGAAAAATTGATTCCCTTATTAACGGAAATTCATGGTCATAATAATCATATAGGGAAAATTCCTAAGGCATCTATAGGGACCATAGGAATAAGAACTGAAATAGATAAGCTCAAAATTCAACTGGATAACTATGTAAAAGAAGAACAATTTGAAAGAGCGGCCGTTATAAGAGATAAAATAAAGAAGCTTCAGAAGGATATTGAACAGAAATAGAGGTGATATAGTGAAGTGGCTCGATAGAGAAGGTATGGATGAAGATGTTGTGGTAAGCAGCAGAGTAAGGCTTGCCAGAAATATAAGAGATGAAAAATTTCCACAGCGAATGAGTCTAAATGAATCTCAGGTTGTTACAGAGAAGATTTTGAATGCTATGGAAAAAAGTAATCTGCCTGAGAAATATAATTTTAAAAGAATAGAAGATTTATCTTCCTTGGAGAGAAGAGCATATGTTGAAGAGCATCTCATAAGTCCCGGACTTATAGAAGTTCCTGATAAATCAAGTTTTTTTTTACGGGAAGATGAAGCGGTTACTATTATGATTAATGAAGAAGATCATTTGAGAATGCAGGTTTTATTTCCCGGATTGTATCTGGAGGAAGGATGGAAACTTTGTTCTGAAATTGATGATTTCCTGGAAAAGAATATAGATTATGCTTACAGTGAAAAGTTTGGCTATCTTACATCTTGTCCAACTAATGTGGGAACAGGCATGAGAATATCGTGTATGGTTCATTTGCCTTGTTTGGTGTTAACAGGGTATATAGATAGTTTGATCTCTGCATTGAATCAAATAGGACTCACTGTGAGAGGGATATATGGGGAAGGAAGTCAAATATTGGGAAATTTATTTCAAATATCAAATCAGACAACACTGGGAGAAACGGAGGAGGAAATAGTTCAGAAGTTAAAAAATGTAATTTTGGAGGTCATTGAGAAAGAAAGAAATCTGAGATTAAGGTTATTGGAAACAAAAAAAATCGATATGGAAGATAGAGTATTTCGTGCATTAGGTCTGCTTAAATATTCAAGAGTTATGACTTCCGGTGAGACGATGAAATTGTTCTCCGATATAAAGATGGGTATAGAAATGGGCATAATTAAAGATATAAAGTTAAAGGATATAGATCAACTGATGATTTTATGTCAACCGTCAAGTTTACAAAGATATTACGGAAAAGATATGATTCCAGAAGAAAGAGATATAAAAAGAGCTGAGTTGATACGAGAAAGGTTTTAAGAAGGAGGGATATTATGGCAATGTTTGGAAGATTTACAGAAAGTGCTCAAAAAGTAATGCTCTTGGCTCAGCAAGAAGCTCAAAAGCTAAGACATAATTATGTAGGAACGGAGCATCTGCTTTTGGGATTATTAGAAGAAGATGAAGGTATTGCTGCCCAATCGTTGAAAAATGCAGGATTGAATGTGGATATTTTAAGAGAACAAATAATAAAGGCTGTAGGATATGGCAGTTATGAAACGGATATATTAGGATTCACTCCTAGGACTAAAAGAGTATTTGAATTGGGATTTTTGGAAGCAAGGAACTTAGGAAATAATTATATAGGAACTGAGCATATTCTTCTTGGATTATTGGAAGAAGGAGAAGGGGTAGCTGTAGTTGTCTTAAGAAGCTTAGGAGTTGATGTAGAAAAGCTAAGAGAAGATGTTATAGAAATGCTTACAGAAAATAATATGAAGGCATCTCAGGGAGACGGAAGAAGTAGGAGCAGCACTCCTAATCTCGATAAATACAGTTCTGATTTAAATAAGCTTGCAAAAGATGGTAAAATAGATCCTGTCATAGGGAGAACGAAAGAAATAGAGAGAGTAATTCAGGTGCTGAGCAGAAGAACTAAGAATAACCCATGCTTAATTGGAGAACCGGGGGTAGGAAAGACAGCAATTGCAGAAGGATTAGCTCAAAAGATAATTGAAGGAAAAGTTCCGGATATGATTAAGGATAAAAGAGTTGTATCCTTGGATTTGGCAAGCATGATTGCAGGAGCTAAATATAGAGGAGAATTTGAAGAAAGATTTAAAGCAGTTATGAAGGAGCTGAAAGAATCTAAGGACGTTATATTGTTTATTGATGAACTCCATACCATAGTTGGGGCGGGAGCAGCAGAAGGAGCGATAGATGCGTCGAATATATTAAAACCGGTTTTGGCTCGGGGAGAACTTCAAATAATAGGTGCGACAACTACTGATGAATATAGAAAACATATAGAAAAGGATTCTGCTTTAGAGAGAAGATTTCAGCCCATAATGGTTGAAGAACCCACAATAGAAGATACAATTAAAATACTTGAAGGGCTAAGAGATAGATATGAAGCTTATCATAGAGTCAAAATAACTGACCAGGGAATAAAAGCTGCTGTAGAGCTTTCGGCCAGATATATAACAGATAGATTTCTTCCCGATAAGGCAATAGATTTAATGGATGAAGCTGCTTCTATGGTGAGATTGAAATCAATAACAACTCCTAATGGCTTGAAAAGCTTAGAAGATAAGTTGGAAGAATTATCTCAGGAAAAAGAAGAAGCGATTAATAATCAAAATTATGAAAAAGCAGCAAAAGTAAGAGATATGGAAAGAAAAATAAAAGCAGAAATGGAATTCAAAAAGTCTCAATGGGATAAAGAAAAGAAGGATTCTAATATAGAAGTCGGATATGATGAAATAGCCGCTGTAGTTTCAAACTGGACTGGGATTCCTGTGAATAAAATGACAATGGAAGAAAGCCAAAGACTTCTTAATTTAGAAAAAGTTCTCCATGAGAAGGTTGTTGGGCAAGATAAAGCTGTTGAAGCCGTTTCAAGAGCTGTTAGAAGAGCGAGAGTGGGACTTAAGGATCCTAAAAAGCCTATAGGGACTTTTATCTTTGTAGGGCCCACGGGAGTGGGCAAAACTTATCTTGCAAAGGCTCTGGCAGAGGCATTATTTGGCGACGAAGATGCTATGATAAGGGTTGATATGTCGGAGTATATGGAGAAATATTCTGTATCAAAATTAATAGGTTCGCCTCCGGGGTATGTAGGATATGATGAAGGAGGACAGCTAACGGAAATGGTTAGAAGGAGACCTTATTCCGTAATATTGTTTGATGAAATAGAAAAGGCTCATCCGGATGTATTTAATGTTCTTCTTCAAATATTAGATGACGGAAGACTTACGGATTCTAAGGGGAGGACTGTGGATTTCAAAAATACGGTGATAATTATGACATCAAATGTAGGGGCAACTTTGCTTAAAAAGCAAAATGTCCTCGGATTTACAAGGCAGTCTTCGGAGGAAAAGGAAGAATATGAAAAAATGAAGGAAACTATACAGGCAGAATTAAGAAGAACATTCAGACCTGAATTTTTGAACAGAATTGATGACATAATTATATTCCATTCTCTTAATGAAACCCAGGTAAAAGAAATTGTGGATATAATGATTAAGAATCTGCAGAAGAGGCTCAAAAAAATGGATATCAATGTGAAAATAAGCGATGAAACAAGAAGCTTCATAAGCAAGAAAGGATTTGACCCAGAATTTGGGGCAAGACCTTTGGAGAGAGTTATAAGAAGTATGATAGAGGATCAGCTGGCTGAGGAAATTCTTAAAGGTAATGTGTCTAAGACAGATAATATATTAATTAATTATGATGGAGATAAATTGATATTTAATAAGGAACCTGTATTAAATAGATAAAATTATTTTACAGATATTCCTATTTTATCTTGTTTAAAATAGGAGTATCTGTTTTTTGTTATAGTCCATAGAAAAATCATATTTTCCTTAATTTATTAATGCTTTAACAGAAGCCTTTTTTATAATGGATAAAATAAAATTGGAGGAGATTTTGTGAAATTAAAAACGAAATATGTTTGCCAAAATTGTGGGTATGAAACTCTTCGATGGTTGGGAAAATGTCCTTCATGTAATGCATGGAATTCATTTGTCGAAGAAGTAATAAAAAGGGAAGAAAAAACTTCACATATTAACACACTTGACAACATATCTGAAAGAAAGATAGAGAGACTAATTGATGTGGAAATAGATGAAGAGGATAGAATTGAAATAGGGATCGAAGAATTTGACAGGGTTCTCGGAGGAGGAATAGTGAAGGGCTCTCTTATTCTTGTAGGAGGTGAGCCGGGAATAGGAAAATCCACTCTTTTAATTCAAATGGCAAATCAACTGTCCAAGAAGGGATTAAAGATTTTATATGCATCGGGAGAAGAGTCCTTCAAACAAATAAAAATAAGAGCAGAAAGGTTAAATTTAAATTCTCAAGAACTATATATTATATCCGAAACTAATTTGGACATAATTGAAAAGGGAATAGATAAAATTTTACCAGACATACTCATAATTGATTCCGTTCAAACGGTTTATAGTTCAGATATTATGTCGGCTCCGGGAAGTGTTAGCCAGGTGAGAGAGTCAACTTATAAGTTGATGAAAATAGCCAAGGAAAAAGCCATAGCTACTTTTATAGTGGGCCATGTGACTAAAGAGGGTTCAATTGCGGGTCCTAAGGTATTGGAACATATGGTAGATACTGTTCTTTATCTTGAGGGGGAGATGTACCATAGTTACAGGATACTTAGAGCGGTTAAAAATAGATTTGGCTCTACAAATGAGATAGGAATGTTTGAGATGAAAGATAAAGGCCTTGAAGAAATTGAAGACCCATCTGCAGCTCTTCTTTCGGGAAGACCTATGGACACATCAGGTACTGTAGTAGTACCAAGTATAGAAGGTACAAGGCCTATGCTTGTGGAAGTTCAATCTCTTGTAAGCTCTACCCCTTTTGGAATACCTCGAAGAGTTGCCATGGGAATAGACTATAATAAAGTCATACTTATGATAGCGGTTTTGGAGAAGAAAATGGGCTATAAGCTTCAAAATTATGATGTGTATATTAATATTGCAGGAGGAATAAAATCGAAAGAACCATCTATGGATCTGGGAATAATTATATCTATTGCGTCCAGTTATAAAGACGCTTTTATATCCCCGGGAACCGTGGTTATGGGGGAAGTAGGATTGGCAGGAGAAGTACGTTCAGTAAGCTTTGTTGAGAGAAGAGTTAAGGAAGCGGCTAAATTGGGATTTGATACTGCATTGATTCCAAAGGCCAATTTAAAAGATATAAAAGATGTTAAAGGGATAAAAATAATAGGGATATCTTCAGTTGAAGAAGGATTGAATATGGTTTTCGGAGGATAATTTATGAAAAATGACAATTTAAAGCAAGAACTATATAATTCTCTTAGAATGTTAGCACCTGGTACAGAACTGAGATTAGGAATAGACAATATTGTGAGATCCAAAACAGGAGCTTTAATTGTAATTGGAAATGAAGAGGACGTTTTGAAAATTATAGATGGAGGATTTATTATCGATAAAGATTATACTCCATATTATATTTATGAATTGGCAAAGATGGATGGTGCGGTTATTATATCGTCAGATTGTAAAAAGATTCTCTATGCTAATGTTCAGTTGCTGCCTGATCAAAATATTTTTTCACAAGAAACGGGTATAAGGCACAGAACGGCTGAAAGGGTATCTAAGCAAACCAAAGCCTTAGTTGTAGCTGTGTCTCAAAGAAGGAACATTATTACATTGTATAAAGGAAATATTAAATATGTTTTAAGGGATACGAATCAAGTACTAAATAAAGCAAACCAAGCCATACAAGTTTTGGAAAAGTATAAAGCCGTCTTTAATCAAGCTATAAATAATCTGACTATTCTTGAATTTGAAGATTTGGTTACAGTATATGATGTAGCAAAGATTATACAGAAAGTTGAAATGATTGAAAGAATAGAAGAAGAAATTGAAAGATATATATTGGAGTTAGGGAATGAAGGAAGACTTATAACTATGCAGATGGAAGAGATTATGAGCAATGTGAAGGAAGATAAGATGAATATAATAAAGGATTACTGGTATCACAATCAAGAAAAATCATATCAGAAAATAAATGAGGAAATAATGAATCTTTCTTCTGAAGAATTGCTAAATTTATCTAATATTGCTCGGATTTTTGGCTATGATAACGATAATAATTCATTAGATATGAATATATATCCAAAAGGATATAGAATATTAAACAAAATTCCCAGAATTTCTTCTGGAGTTTTAGAAAATGTGATAAAAATGTTCGGATCTTTACAACGGATATTAAAAGCTTCTGTATCAGAATTGGATTTGGCAGAGGGAGTAGGAGAAATAAGAGCGAAAATAATAAAGGAAGGGCTTAAAAGGTATCAGGATCAAGTATTTATAGAACGACATATAATATAAAAGTAAGGAAGAATAAAATTATACTTGACCTAAAATGGATTTCAAAAAAGGCTTCTTGATTTTATATAGAAGCCTTTTTCATACTAATTCTGATATTCCTAACTACTTGCTACCAATCCATTAAGATAGCATTGAGCACATATCTATAAACCTTCATCCCACATTAAAACTGGGGGATTTCGGCTAAGACTTTGTAAGATAGATTTTAGGTAAAACATTTCATGACATTACTTAAGATTGTATATTCCCAAAGTTTTTATATTTCTGTATTCAGTATTTATTACATCAGTTAGGCTTATATTTAAAGTATCGCATAAAGCAGCCAAGTAGAAAATATATTCTCCCATTTCTTCTTCGATTTTTTCTTTGCAAACTTCACACAGATTTCCCTCTACATGGTTTTTTAAACTTTGCCTAACTTCATCAAGAGTATTTTTATCATATTCTTGTTTTGAAGCTTTAATGGAAATGCAACCGCAAGATGTGGCAGATTTAACTACTGCCCTGTTGATTCGTGAATTGCATTCGTCTAACTTAGTGATTATATCCAAAATACTTTTATGCCTGATGATTACTTCTGCAACCTTGCATTGAAAATCGCAATATGTTACGTTTTTATCATTATTTGCTGTAGCTCTGTCCATATAATCCCACCTCAGTCAAAAAGATTCATACTATAATCTCATTATACTTAAGTAGACAAGCTGTTGTCAAATAATTCTTGAAATATATTAATTAATTTTTTTAAAAAAGAAAAGATATGAAAAAAAATATGAAAAAATATTAAGTTGACAAATTGATAAGTAATGTGGTAAAATTAAAAATTTGACAATCATTACCTAATCCTGTATAATAAAAATATAATAAGCTAATAATAGGAGGTTGTCACTATGTTTAATATAGGGGATAAAATAGTATATCCTATGCATGGTGCTGGAATTATAATTGCAATAGAAGAGAAGGAAATACTGGGAGAGAAGAGGAAGTACTATATTATGAAAATGCCTATAGGAGATATGCGGGTGATGATTCCGGTAGACAATATTGAGGAAATAGGTATAAGAGAAATTATTAGTGATAAGGAAATAAAAGAGGTTTTTAATGTTCTTAAAGGAAATATTACGAAGATGCCTCAAAATTGGAACAGACGTTATAGGCTTAATATGAATAAAATAAGAAGTGGAAATGTGTTTGAAATTGCATCTGTTGTGAGAAATCTAATGATAAGGGATAAACAAAAGGGATTGTCTACGGGAGAAAGAAAGATGCTTAATAGTGCGAAACAAATGCTTATAAGTGAAATTGTTTTAGTAGTCGGCAGAAATCCTGAAGAGGCGGAAGAATTAATTGAAGAAGCAGTTAATTTTTCAAATTAAATATAACTTAGTTTTAATAAAAAACATTTTTCATTAAAATTAAGTTATATAATTTATTTTAATGGAAATAAATATAATAAATGAGGAGGTGAAGTTTATATGGTAGATAAAATTATAAAAGGAATTATTACCATAGTAGGAATATTAATTGGATATGGAGTTATGGCAGCTTTAAAAAGCCTAAATATATTGGATGTTTCTGATTTAGGCTTGGTGGGTTTAGTAATTTATATAGGAGTAAGTTTAATCTTCGGAATCATATTTTTTCTTTTAGCTCCCAAATTTATAAAAGGAGAGGAGAAATTTATTCAATTCTTAGAGGTAGAGCTTCAAAAAATTCCGGCTGCAGATATTGCGATGGGTTCCATGGGACTTATAGTGGGATTGATAATAGCGTATCTTTTGAGTCAACCTTTTTATAATCTGAAAATTCCTTACTTAGGAGTAGGAATATCTATAATTCTTTATTTGATCTTTGGGTATTTAGGTATAAAAGTTGCAACGAGAAAAAGGGAAGATTTTGTTAGCACATTTAGCAATTTAAGAAAAAATATAGGAAAAGAAAAAACTAAAACAACAAGTAAATCATGTGCTAAAATACTTGACACAAGCGTAATAATTGACGGCAGAATTGCAGACCTGTGTAAGACAGGGTTCATAGAGGGGCCTCTTATAATACCCGATTTTGTGCTGGAAGAATTGCAGCATATAGCTGATTCTTCAGATGGATTAAAAAGGAATAGAGGAAGAAGAGGATTGGATATTTTAAATAGAATTCAGAAAGAGCTGGATATGGAAGTAATTATATACGATAAAAAGGTAGACAATGCTCAAGAGGTTGATGCAAAGCTTTTAAAGCTTGCTCAACATTTGAAGGGAAAGGTTATAACAAATGATTATAACCTTAATAAAGTAGCAGAGGTTCAAGGAATTGAGGTTTTAAATATTAATGAATTAGCAAATGCCATTAAACCTGTAGTATTGCCGGGAGAAGAAATGATAGTTCAGGTTATAAGAGACGGAAAGGAATCAGGGCAAGGATTAGCGTATTTAGATGACGGAACTATGATAGTTGTAGAAGGAGGCAAAAAGCATATAGGTGAAACAGTCGGTGTTTTAGTTACATCCGTTCTACAAACTTCCGCAGGTAGGATGATATTTGCAAAGCCCAAATATCTTGTAGATAAAGCAGTTTAGGGTCTATATAGACCCTAATATTTTTTTATTTTTGGGGTAAGATAGTAGAAATATATTTCATGTTGTATTTTATTATGCTATAATGTGTAAGAGGTGATAGAGCCATGTATAAAAGCTATTTTGTTTCGGCCATAATAGCTGCAGCCGGAATGAGCAATAGAATGGGGAGTAAAATAAATAAACAATTTATACATATAGATAGTAAACCGATATTAGCTCATGCAATAGAAAAATTTGAAACAGACAGATTTGTAGATGAAATAGTTGTAGTGTGCAGAGAAGAAGAGATAGAATATTGCAGAAGAGAAATAGTCAAGAAATATGGATTTAAAAAGGTTATGAAAATTGTAAAGGGAGGAAAGGAAAGGCAGGATTCGGTATATAATGGACTGATGGCATTAGATAAAAAATGTGATATGGTTCTTATTCATGACGGAGCCAGACCTTTTGTAAAAGTAGAAAGCATTGAAGCGGGAATAAAGGGAGTGGAAGAAAACGGAGCCTGCATTATAGGAGTTCCCGTTAAGGATACTATCAAATTGATAAAGGATGAATGTATTATAGAAAATACTCCTGATAGAAGATTTATATGGGCTGCTCAGACTCCTCAATGTTTTTTTTATGATATTATAATGAAAGCTTACAGGCAAGCTGTAGAGGATCAATTTATAGGTACGGATGACGGTATGCTTGTAGAAAGATTGGGATATAAAGTAAAGATGATTATGGGAGATTACAATAATATAAAAATAACTACTCCGGAAGATTTAATAATAGCAGAATCCATAGTTAAAGAGAAGGACTTTATTTATATGAAAAATTTAATTTTTCGTACCAGATAGGGTGATAATGATGAGAATAGGAATAGGATATGATGCTCACCAACTGACAGAAGAAAGGAAATTAATATTGGGAGGAGTGGAAATTCCTCATGAAAAAGGTTTAAAAGGTCATTCAGATGCGGATGTATTAATCCATGCTATAATGGATTCCATGTTGGGAGCCTTGGCATTGGGAGATATAGGGAAATATTTTCCTGATACCGATATGAAATATAAAGATATATCAAGCTTAATTCTTTTGAAAAGGGTATATAATATAATTAAAGATAAGGGATATGGAATAGGAAATATGGATTGTATTATTGTGGCTCAAAGACCAAAGCTTGCTTCATATATTGATAAAATGAAAGCCAATATATCTCATGTATTGAATATATCAGAGGATAATATAGGTATTAAGGCTACGACTACTGAATACTTGGGATTTGAAGGAAGAGAAGAAGGGATTTCCGCTTATAGCGTTTGTTTGTTAATTCCGATTTAGAACAGAGGATTTAATTTCTGGATAAAGAGAGCAGTATATTTAATATAAATTATTTGACAAGGAGAATTTTTTTTAGTATTATAAAAAAAACAAGATATTGCGTTGAAGGAAAATAGTAGACGATTATGACTTTAGAGAGAAAGTTCAAAGGTGAAATACTTTTAGTCCTCTAAGAATCGAACCCATTCCGGAGCTTTCAGTCAGAATTTAGTATGTCTGAACGATAGTATCGTTAAAACTTATGAGAGGATTTATAAAAATTAAATCCATTAGAGTGGTACCACGGATTTCAAACCTTCGTCTCTTCCTGAGATGAAGGTTTTTTTAGTTTAAACCAAATGAAAGGAGATAGAAAAATGAAAATGTCTGAATTATATGTTCCAACATTAAGGGAAATACCTTCAGAAGCAGAAATACCAAGTCATCAACTTCTTTTAAGAGCGGGTATGATGAGAAAACTGGTTTCCGGAATATATTCCTATTTGCCTTTGGGCTATAGAGTTATAAGAAAAATTGAGAAAATAGTCAGAGAAGAAATGGATAAATCCGGTTGTCAAGAACTTTTAATGTCAGCTATACAACCTAAAGAATTATGGGTGGAAAGCGGAAGATGGGAAAATTATGGACCTGAGATGTTTAAATTAGAGGATAGAAACAATAGAGAATTTTGCCTTGGGCCTACTCATGAAGAATATTTTACTGCATTAATAAAAGATGAAATCAAATCTTATAAGCAATTGCCGCTGAATTTGTATCAAATACAAACAAAATACAGGGATGAAAAGAGGCCGAGGTTTGGGCTTATAAGAAGTAGAGAATTTATAATGAAAGATGCCTATAGTTTTGACAGGGATTTCCAAGGAATGAAGGCAGCCTATCAGAATATGTGGGATGCCTATGAAAAGGTGTTTAAAAAGCTTAGGCTGAAATTTAAAATAGTAGAGGGAGATTCGGGAGCAATGGGAGGAAACGAATCTCATGAATTTATTGCATTATCGGAGGTAGGGGAAGGAAGAATAGCTTACTGCGATAATTGCGAGTATGCGGCAACAGACGAGAAGGCTAAGGTATCCTATGACTTAAGATGTAAGGATGAGGAAGAAAAAAAAGTTGAAAAAGTTTATACTCCGGATTTAAGGACCATAGAGGAAGTGTCGGCTTTTCTGAAAATCGAAGGATGTAATTTCGCTAAGGCACTAATTTATAAGGCAAAAGATGAAATAGTATTTGTTTTGATACCGGGGGACAGGGAATTAAATGAAATAAAATTGTGCCATTATTTAGGTATTGCAGAACATGAGCTTGAACTGGCAGATGAAGATGTAATAAAAGAAATTACCGGAGCTTGTGTGGGATTTTCCGGACCTATAGGACTAAAAAAAGGAGTAAGGCTTCTTGTGGATTCAAGAATTACTAAGATGAAAAATTTCGTAGTAGGAGCAAATGAAACAAACTATCATCTTAGAAATGTAAATTATAACAGGGATTTTTCGGGAGAAGTCGTAGAGGATCTTCTTCTTGTAAAGGAAGGGGATTTATGCCCTAAGTGCGGGAAACATTTAAAAATGGACAGAGGAATAGAAGTTGGAAATATATTTCAATTGGGTACTAAATATAGTAAAAGTTTAAACGCAACTTATCTTGATGAAAACGGAAAAGGACAGTATTTTTATATGGGTTCTTATGGAATAGGAGTATCAAGAACTGCAGCAGCAATTGTAGAACAGTGTCATGATGATAAAGGGATAATTTGGCCATTAATAGTGTCACCATATCACGTAATAATTACAGTAATTAATGTAAAGGATCAGTCCCAGACAGACTTGGGAGAAAAAATATATGAAGAATTGGATAAATTAGGATTGGAAGTGATCCTTGATGACAGAAACGAAAGAGCAGGAGTTAAATTCAATGACAGAGATTTAATAGGAATTCCTATTAGGATTACTGTAGGAAAAAGAGCAAAAGAAAATATAGTGGAATATTCTTTAAGGGCATCAGAGGACAATATAGAAATAAGTACAGGTAAAATAATTGAAAATATAAAGAGAGAATTTAAAAATCAAGATTTAGATATAAAAGAGATATGAGATCAAGAAAAAGGATTTACCGATTATATTTTTTATCAGTAAATCCTTTCTTCTTATTTTATTTCTATTCCACCGAAAGCCGCTAAACATGTTATATTAAGGATAGGAGCATTTGGATCCGAATTTATTGGAGTTTTATTGGACCAGCCTCCGAATATAGGCAGGCCCGAAACTTCTACTCTCCAATTTTCAGGAACAAATACATCTATCCCTCCAAAGAAAGCATTGAGTTCTAAATAAGCTTCTCCTTCTGAAATGTTTGCTCCTCTTAAATCTATGTCTGCCCCTCCAAACAAAACTGTTACATTTCCTCCCTTAAAAGATGAAGATTGATTTAAGGTATGAAGCCCAGAAAACAAACAGAAGGATTCAATAGTACTTTTGCTGTTCTCTTCACCGACCTGATATTTTTTTGAATTCCTCATTTTGGGTATCAAAAGATTAAAACCTATAATTAGTAAGATAATAGGCCAGAATATATCCCAAAAGCTAAAATGTATTAAATTTAAATTATATGATTGGAAATAAGCCCCTATTAGCAATATTATTATACCTGTGATTTTGGAACTGTTTTTATCCGAAAGTTTGACTAATCCTATAATTATAAAGATTAAGGGCCAATAAGTATGAATGATGTTATTAAAATAGAATCCCGGCAGAAACCTCTGTACAAGAAAGCCAACACCAAGTAATATCAATATTATTCCTATAATGTAATTGTTTTTCATATTTTCCTCCCTTCATATTTAATATTGTTTTTATAACCCATACCTATTTTATTCAATTTGGATGGGTTATAAAGATCTCTCTGATATGTTAATGTTTTAATAGAAACCCTTTTATTTTATTATATTATGATTATATTCATAAGTACATATAAATTTTATTTTAAATTGTCGGGATAAGATTTCACCCATAGGTTGATACTCTATTATGAGTAGTATATAATTATAACTATAATTAGACTTAAACAGGAGGTGTCAGTTTTGAAAGAAGTAAGATTAAGATTTGCTCCAAGTCCAACAGGTTTTATACATATAGGTTCTATTAGGACTGCTTTATACAACTATTTATATGCCAGACGCAATAATGGAAAGTTTATTTTAAGGATAGAAGATACTGACCAGACAAGATTTGTAGAAGGAGCAATTGAAAATTTAATTAAGTCTTTGAATTGGGCGGGAATTGAAATCGATGAAGGTGTTTGCTTTGATGATAATGGCAATATTATTCAAAAAGGAGAATATGGCCCCTATATTCAATCAGAGAGGCTTAGTATTTACAAGAAATATGTAAATGAGTTGATAGAAAAAGGTTACGCATATTATTGTTTCTGTTCTAAGGAAAGATTGGAGAAAGTAAGGGAGGAACAGAAGGTAAAAGGTCTTATTCCGAGGTACGATGGCCTTTGCAGGAGTATTTCGTTGGAAGAGGCAAGGAAACGTATTGCGAATGGGGAAGAATACGTAATAAGACTTAAGCTTCCTCATAATAAGGATATAAAGTTTCACGATTTGGTAAGAGGAGATATTGTTATGAATACAGATGATTTAGATGATCAGGTTCTCATGAAATCAGACGGTTTTCCTACTTATCATTTGGCTGTAGTGGTAGATGATCATTTAATGAAAATAACTCATATTATCCGAGGAGAAGAGTGGCTTGCATCTACACCGAAGCATGTATATCTTTATGAAGCATTTGGCTGGGAGAGTCCTCAATATGTTCATCTTCCCGTGGTACTGAATAAGGACAGAAAAAAATTAAGCAAAAGACAAGGGGATGTATCTGTGGAGGATTTCAGAAAAAGCGGATATCTTCCGGAAGGACTTGTGAATTATCTTGCATTAGTGGGATGGAGTCCGGAAGGCAATGAAGAAATTTTATCCATGGAGGAAATGATAAAGCAATTTTCTTTTGAAAGAGTTGCAAAGACCGGGGGAGTATTTGATAAGGATAAATTGGATTGGGTCAACGGACATTATATCAGAAGTTCAAGCATAAAAAGAATAACGGATCTTTCAATACCCTATTTGATAGAAGCAAATTATATAACAAAAGAGGATGTAAAGAACAGGTATGATTGGATAGAAACTATAGTTGAAACCGTTCAAGAAAGTTTATCTACAATTAAGGATATTGTTGATAAGACAAAGATATTTTTTGAAGATAAAGTAACTTTGGAAGGGGAAGAGGTATTAGAAGTATTAAAAGGAGATCAAGTTCATGTCTTATTTGATGCTTTTGAAGCGGAACTTGAAGATATAGATGAAATAGACAAAGAATTTGCTAAGGGGATAATGAAAAAAGTTCAGAAGAAAACAGGAATAAAAGGGAAAAATTTATATATGCCCATAAGAATTGCTTTAACAGGAAATATGCACGGCCCTGAACTTGTAAACATTATTTATATTTTGGGGAAAGATAAAATAACAGACAGAATAAAATATATTAAAGAAAAATATTTAATATAGTCCTTGAAAATGTCATCATATTATTGTAAAATATAGAACAAATAAATATTAAAAGGTATTGAAAAGGAGAGTAAGCTCAACATGCTCTTAGAGAGGGATTTTTGATTTGGCTGAAAAAAATTCCGGGCCAATGTTTAGCTGAAGTGCACCTTTAAACTGTTGTTCCGAAATTAATTAGGAATTTCCGGTGTTAACCGTTATCAATTTTTGAGTTGGGTTTTTTAATGAAACCAAATCAGAGTGGAACCGCGATAACACCGTCTCTGTAATGTGAGGCGGTGTTTTGATATATAATAAGATAGGAGAATGAGAATATGAGACTGTACAATACTTTAACGAGAAGGAAGGAAAAATTTGTCCCAATAAGGGAAAAAGAGGTAAGTATTTATGTATGCGGCCCTACAGTTTATAATTATATTCATGTGGGCAATGCCAGACCTTTAGTTATATTTGATACTTTGAGGAGATATTTAAAATACAAGGGTTACAAGGTTAAATTTTTAGTTAATTTTACTGATATAGACGACAAGATGATAAAAAAAGCAAAGGAAGAAGGAAAAACCGTTAAAGAAATAGCGGATAAATTTATTGCCGAATACTACAAAGATTCAAAAGGACTTTTAATTGAGGAGGAGGATACGTTTCATCCTAAAGCTACAGACAATATAAAAGAAATCGTTGAATTTGTCCAGGAGCTTATTAATAAAGGCTGTGCTTATAACGTGGAGGGAAATGTATATTTTGATATAACTAAGGATAAAGATTATGGCAAACTCTCAAAGAAGAATATTGATGAACTTATGTGCGGAGCAAGAGTTGAGGTAAGTGAAGAAAAACATAATCCTATGGATTTTGCTCTTTGGAAAAAGGCAAAGGAGGGAGAACCTTATTGGGAAACTCCCTGGGGGAAAGGCAGACCTGGATGGCATATTGAATGCTCCGCCATGGCAAGAGAGTTTTTGGGGGATACTATTGATATTCATGCGGGAGGGGAAGACCTTCAGTTTCCTCATCATGAAAACGAAATTGCCCAAAGTGAGACTTTAACAGGAAAACCCTTTGCCAACTATTGGCTCCATAATGCCATGATAAATGTGGAAAATGTAAAAATGTCTAAATCTAAACTGAACTTTTTTACAGTAAGGGAAATAGGGCAAGTAGTAGATCTGGAAGTTTTGAGGTTTTTTATCCTTCAGTCTCATTACAGAAGTCCCGTTAATTTCAATAAAGAACTTCTCCTTCAGGCAGGAAACGGATTAGAAAGATTATATAACGGGAAGAAAAATTTAGAATATTTATTAAATAAATGTACTACCGTAGAATTTAATGAAAAAGCTGATTCCATGAAAAAAGCAATTGACCTATTTAAAGAAAAATTTATTAACTCAATGGAAGATGACATAAATACTGCTGATAGTGTATCTGCTTTATTTGAACTGATAAAATGGGCAAACACAAATTTAAATGAAAATTCGTTGAAGAATGTGGTACAATATGCATATAGCACTTTAATGGAATTAACAAATATACTGGGCATATTATCTAAAAAAGATGAAATGCTGGATAATGATATAACGGAATTAATTGAAAAGAGAACAGAAGCGAGGAGAAATAAGGATTTTAAGCTTGCGGACAAAATTAGAGATGAATTAAAAGAAAAAGGTATAATACTGGAAGATACATCGGAAGGAGTCAAATGGAAAAGAGTATAGAAAATGGAAAATGAATATAACAACGTATTAGGAAAATTAAAAAATATAACTGTAGAGGAGATAGACAGTTTGTCTCCTCTACAGTTGGCTTACTTAGGAGATGCGGTATACGAACTGTTAGTCAGAACTTATATTATAAATATAAACAGAAATTTGAAGGTTCAGGAACTTCATCAGAAAGCTACAGAATTTGTAAGCGCCAAAGCTCAATCGGATATTATACACAAATTGGAGAAGTATTTAACTGAAGAAGAAATGGGAATTGTGAAAAGAGGGAGAAATGCTAAAATAAATAGCCATCCAAAAAATTTTAGCGTTTTGGAATATAAGTATGCCACAGGATTTGAAACTTTAATTGGATATTTATATTTAAAAGGGCAAGAGGATAGAATCATACAGTTATTTTCTTTTATAGTATAGAGTTATATGGAGGTTTTGATTATGGAGAGCAATTTAAAAGTGAAATTATTAAGATACACCTTAGACGGTGAAAAATTAGTGGCACAGGCGGCAAAGCTCTGTTATTCTTCTGTAACAATTGAAGAAATTGAAGAAGATTTGAATGAAAAAAAAGTGGACAACTTTATTAACATGCTCATGAATTTAGGGCATGAATCTCCTATTGAACATGTTTCCTTCACTTTTGGAGTGGAAGGTATTTCGAGAGTTCTTTCCCATCAATTGGTGAGGCATAGAATAGGGAGCTATTCTCAACAGTCTCAGAGATATGTAAGACTGGATGGTTTTGATTATGTAATTCCTCCGGCGATTGCAGATATTCCTGAAGCTAAAGAGATGTTTCAAAAGGCAATGAAAGAAGATCAACAATATTATAATCAAATTACGGAAATGTTGTATAATGATTATCTGAAAAAGTATATGGATATGGGAGAAAGTGAAAAATCAGCAAGGAATAAAGCTGAAAAATCTTCTATAGAAGATGCCAGATATGTATTTCCCAATGCCTGTGAAACAAAGATAATATTTACTATGAATACCAGAAGTTTATTTAATTTTTTCAGGCTCAGATGTTGTAATAGAGCACAATGGGAGATAAGGCTGTTAGCTACCGAGATGTTGAGATTGGTTAAAGGGGTATATCCTTCTTTATTTAAGAATGCGGGACCTGAGTGTATTACGGGTTCTTGTCCTGAAGGGAAGATGACCTGCGGAAAGATCAATGAAGTGAGAGAAAAATTTTTAAATTTATAATAAGTTGTATGTATTGATACAAATTTTTATGTATAATATATGTAATATCTTTTAAATTTAAAATATGTTAATTTTTGGGATGCATAGGGAGTGAAAATATGGAAGGAGATTATATAGTAGGAAGAAATCCTATTTTTGAGGCACTAAAATCTAATAGGGAAATTGATAAGATATTTATACTTAAAGGCGAGTTAAAAGGAAGCATAAATAAAATAATAGGAGAGGCAAAGGATAGGCATATTCCCATTCAGTATGTAGAAAGAGGAAAGCTGGATGGAATATCGGGCAGTATCCCTCATCAGGGAGTTGCCGCATTAGTTAGTTCCTATGCATATTCAACTGTTGATGATATTTTGAATGCATCGGCAGAAAAGTCAGAAGAACCTTTTATTATAATACTTGATGGAATAGAAGATTCTCATAATTTGGGAGCAATAATAAGAACGGCTGAAGCGGGAGGAGCCCATGGAATAATAATACCAAAACACAGATCTGCAACATTAACTCAGGCTGTTGCAAAGGCTTCAGCAGGAGCTATTGAATGGATTAAAGTGGCGAGAGAAACCAATATATCTGCTACTATACAATACCTTAAGAAAAAAGGACTATGGATATTTGGAGCAGATATGGCCGGTGAAAACTATTATTATGAAACTGATTTAAAAGGGCCTATCGCATTGGTTATAGGCAGTGAAGGTAAAGGATTATCAAGGCTGGTAAAAGAAAACTGCGATTTTCTTATTAAAATTCCTATGGTTGGGCATATATCGTCTTTAAATGCATCAAATGCTGTTTCTGTATTAATATATGAAGTTGTGAGACAGAGAAGTTTGAAAAATGAAAAAAGATGAGAAAAAGTTTAACGAGTATTTGTTTGTTGATGGATATAATATTATAAATTCGTGGGAAAAACTTCGCTCTTTGAGCGAAGTGAGCTTAGAAATGGCGCGGGAAGAGCTTATTGAAGTAATGGCGGAATATCAGTATTATTCAGGTATAAAAGTAATAATAGTATTTGATGGTCACTTGGTAAAGGGAAATGGGGGAGAAAGCAATAGGATAAAAGAAGTAGATGTCATATATACAAAAGAATATGAAACTGCCGATCAATATATAGAAAGAGCATTAGATGAAATAGGTAGAATAAAGAAGGTGACGGTAGCTACTTCTGATTGGATGGAACAACAAGTAATTTTAGGAAGAGGGGGGACGAGAATATCGGCAAGGGAATTGGAAATGGAAATATTGGATCAAAAAAGGCTTTTGAAAAACAGAGAAAAGAAGAAGAATGAAACCAATAATTTGATTATGGGAAAACTTGATGATGAGATAATTAAAAAATTGAAGAAGTGGAAAAGTTATGAATGATCTTGACTATGAACGGATATTTATTTATAATTTAATTAATTAAGTCGGAAATAATATAATTGGCTTTTCTGGAGGGGATACTTAGTGGGATTAGGTTTATACAATGAATTGAACTTATCTTACTTTAACAGCATGGAAGATGAAGATGTGGTGGAAGAGGCAAAGAAAGGGAATCGTCAGGCCTTAGAATATTTGATCAATAGATATAAAAATTTTGTAAGAGCTAAAGCAAGATGCTATTTTTTAATTGGTGCGGATAAAGAAGATATTATTCAAGAAGGAATGATTGGACTTTATAAAGCCATTAGAGACTATAATAAGGATAAGTTAACTTCCTTCAAAGCGTTTGCAGAGTTATGTATAACAAGACAAATAATAACGGCGATTAAAACTGCAACAAGACAGAAACATATTCCTTTGAATTCCTATGTATCTTTAAACAAACCTATATATGATGACGAATCCGATAGAACTTTACTTGATGTTCTTTCGGGAGTTAAGGTTACGGATCCGGAAGAACTTATAATCAGCAGAGAAGAATTGTCCTACATGGAATCAAAGATAGGAGAAATACTCAGCAATTTGGAGTGGGAAGTGTTAACATCATATTTGGATGGGAAAACATATCAAGAAATCGCAGTGGATTTGGACAGGCATGTAAAGAGTATAGATAATGCATTGCAGAGGGTTAAAAGAAAGTTAGAGAGATATCTGGAACTCAAAGAAGATTAGATTAATTTAGTATTGACAAGGAAGAATGTAGGTAGTAAAATACTTAGGGTGGTTATAGATGCCCATGTAGCTCAATAGGTAGAGCACTTGCATGGTAAGCAAGAGGTAACCGGTTCGATTCCGGTCATGGGCTCCAATTTGTGTTATTTTACAGCTATGGAACACCCGGGGGAGTTTATTTAATTAGATTATTGTTTAAGGAGGAATCAAGGAGATGGCAAAGCAACATTATGAAAGAAATAAACCTCACGTAAATATAGGAACAATAGGACACGTAGATCATGGTAAAACGACGCTTACCGCAGCAATCACATTGGTGTTGAATAAGAGATACGGATTAGGTAATGTAATGACATACGACAACATAGATAAAGCTCCAGAGGAAAGAGAAAGAGGAATAACGATCTCAACAGCTCACGTAGAGTATGAGACGAAGAAACGTCATTATGCCCATGTAGACTGTCCGGGACATGCAGATTATATAAAGAATATGATAACAGGAGCAGCCCAAATGGACGGAGCAATACTTGTAGTATCAGCGGCAGACGGGCCAATGCCACAAACAAGAGAGCATATATTGCTGGCAAGACAGGTAGGAGTG
>NZ_FMIF01000001.1:0-232505 GCF_900095615.1 Sporanaerobacter sp. PP17-6a
ACGTTTCATTTGTCTTTTTTGCATTTTTTCGTTTTATGTAGGTTAGTACAATAGTAGGTTTTTCTATATTATTTTTAATAATGCAGCTGTTTTGGTGTTTTCTATAAGAAACTTGAAGAATTATTTTCGGATATGTTGTTTAAAACAAATGTTAGCGGAAGAGAAACATCTAGATGCTTTTTATTCGAACATATATGATTTTAAAAGATATTATAATATTTATGAAAAAATAAGAAGGAATATCTTGAATATTGTAGAATTATAAATTGTAAAACGATTTATAATTATTAAGTCTTTATGTGAATTATTATAAATTTAATGTGACAGTGAAGGGGGACGGATTATGAAAAAGCTCAGTTTAGTATTAGCATTTATCCTGATATTTGCTTCTTTTGGCTTTGCGGAAAGCGATATCAAACTGTTTTATAACGGTTCGGAAATTAAAATTGATGAACCCATATTAAATGAAAACGGAAAAGTTCTTGTACCTATGAAAGGCCTGTTCGAAGCCTTAGGAGCTAAAGTGAAATGGGATTCTGCATCAAGAGAGATTTTGATCTCTCAAAAGGACAAGTTAGTAGAGCTTAAAATTGATTCTAAAAATGCTTATGTAAATAACAGTTTAAGGACACTTGATACTGCTCCTAAAATTATAAACGATATTACGTATATACCGACAAGATTTATTGCTGAATCATTGGATATGGATGTGTATTGGAATGATTATTCGAGAGGTATATACATAAACAGCGGTTTTGAAGAAAAGTATGATTCAAGTAATACTTTTGTTGAATATAGAGGTCAGTTTTTAAACGGAAAACCTAACGGATTTGCAAGGAAGTATGGAACTGATGGAAATTTATTATATGAAGGATATTTTGTAAATGGGCATAAAAATGGTATAGGAACTCAATATTGGTCAAATGGGGATAAATATATAGGAAACTTTATTTCTGACTCCATAGCAGGAAAGGGGAAGCTTATATATAAGGGAAATGGAACTTATATAGGAGAATTTCTCAATGGAGTGAGAAGCGGGGAGGGAATTTTTTCATGGCCAAATGGAGAGAGATATGAAGGTTCTTGGCTAAAGGATAAAATGAATGGAAATGGTACTTATATATTTAAAAACAAGGATAAGTATGTGGGACAATGGCTTGATAATTATATGGATGGTGAAGGAATATATTATTTTGCAAATGGAAAGGCCTTTAAAGGTACTTGGCAGCATGGAGTTAATAAAGGGGGTTCTATGATTGATTAATTTTCCTGAAATCAAAAAAAGTATTTATGATTTTTTATATGAAGAAGAAGGTAACGTAGATCGAAGTAAGGTAATATTTGTGGGATCATTAATGATATTGACAGGGATCATGCTTACTCAAGAGGCTTTTGCAGTTCATAGTTCTCACAGTTCCCATAGTTCTCATAGTTCCCATAGCTCAGGTTCTTATCCTGGTCATAGTTCACATGAGTCACATGTTTCTCATACATCTCATCAATCGGGATCGGGAGGTCATGATTCACATGTATCTCATTCGTCTGCGCCTGCACATAATTCAGCACCTGCACATAATTCACAACCCGTGCAGCCGTCGACACCAAAAGTACCTGCTGTAGAAGAACATCCGGTATTTCAAACACCGCAGATTCCTCCTGACACAAAGCCTATAGAATGAAGGTGAATTATGAATAAAAAATATGAGCGTATTGACAGAATGGTTAAGCTTTATCTTGATAAAAGAATATATTCTATTGAATCTTGTATGAAAGCGGCATATGCATTTATTGAGAACTATTATATTTTTCTTGAGATGGACGAAAAAGATATTATAGTTGAAATAAAGAAAAAGGATATGAGTGAGCGGATCACTGAAGAAGATATAGGAGAGTTTTATAATGAACTTTTGAATCAATCTGTCAGGGAAATAGTATATAAAAAGACTAAAAATATTCGTGAGATTATAATGGCTAGGGCTCTTCACAGTGAATGTCTATCCACAGGAAATGTTGAAGATGAAATTGATGATGAAGGATATAAGTTAGAAAATATAGCACATGATTGGTTTGAGGTGAAAAATGAAGAAAGAAATTGAGCTCAATTTAGGTGTTTATTCAATGGACAATATTTATAAAGGGATAATTGATTTTTCACAAGTATGCTCAATATATGCTGAAAAAAACGGAAACAAAATGGTTTGTAACTTTGATTGTAACGATAGGGACTATATTGAGATCAAAGACGAATTTTGTAATTATGTATTGGCATTATGCAATAGAGGAAAAATAAAAAATGGTTAGTTTTATTAATATAGTTCTTTTGATTTTAATTTTTTTTGTTGGAATAGTTTCTTCTGTTACTGATTTTAAAAGGGGCAAAATATATAATAAAATAATTTTAACTGTTTTAGTTATAGGAACTCCTTTTGTTTTTTTTAAATATGGATACTTTAATAATTATTTTTTAAAGGAGTATTTGATTAATATAGCTATTACTATAATTTTCAGCATATTGTTTTATGCCTTTAGAATTTGGGCAGCCGGGGATGCTAAGCTTATGGATCTTATGGTTTATCTTATACCTTATGATTATTATCGTTATATAAATCAAAAGTTTTTCCCGGGAATATATTTATTTGCGATTATATTCAGCCTTGCTTATGTATATGTGGTTTTGGAAAGTATTATTTTAAGTTTTGTGAAACCGGCTTTATTGAAGCAGAAATTAACTAATAATAACATAAGTGGTAATACCATTATAAAATTTTTTATAAGGTTTTTAACCGGCTCTTCAATAGGAAATTTATTTTTTAACATCCTGTTGAGAATAGGGGGAGAATATTATTTAAATAATAGATATGTTTTTTCTTTAATAATATTTTTTCTGCTTAGCGCGTTTTATTCGGCTTTAAAGGATAACATGAAGGCATATTATATTATTTTTGCTTTTTCTATTAGTGTTAATGTTATGTTTTCCATTTATAATGGACAGAGATTGAGAGATATTTTTTCTTATAGCTTAATGTCTGTTTTTATTATGGCTATAATAATGATTATTAGATTTTTTACGGAAACTTATAATTATAAAAAAGTATTGGCATCAGAAGTAAAGGCTGGTATGGTCATTTCCTATGAGTCAGTGATTACTTTACTTGGAACCAATAAGAATGGCATAGTTATATTTACTGATGAAACTACTAAGTCTCGAATTTCAGAAGAAGATGCAAGAGCCATATCTATTTGGGGAGAAAAAAATCCAGAAATCTATTTAAAAATTGTAAGGCTTATGCCATTTTCTATTTTTATTTTTATAGGGATTATTGTATTTATTTTTATGGGAGTGCTGATATAAATATGGATGAGGATATAAAAGAGAGGGTTCTTTTTGTAACTAATAAGTGCAATTCTAACTGCATTATGTGTCCAGATTCTGAAAATATGAGGAGGCGTAATATTGGTATTACTTATGAGTCTTTGATAGCTCAGATTAATGAATTTCCTGATGATATTGAATTTCTTTGTATAACAGGAGGAGAACCTACTTTACTTAGGTATGATCTTATTAGAATATTGGAGAGATGCAGGGAAAAATTAAATAATACTGATTTTTTGCTTTTAAGTAATGGGAGAAGTTTTTCGGATATGAATTATGCGAGAGAGTTTTCTAAGTCAATACCTAATTTATTGATTGTGGGAATTCCTCTGTATGAATCTTATGCTAATGGTCATGAGGGAATAACAAGGGTTAAAGGAAGTTTTGGCGAAACTGTAAGAGGTATAAATAATTTACTCTCCTTAGGCGTAGCCGTTGAACTTAGAGTTGTTGTAATGAAGTATAATTATAAGCACTTGAGTGAAATATCAAGATTTATTGCAAAAAACTTTCCAAATATTATTAGAGTAAATTTTATGTCTTTGGAAGTTTTAGGCAATGCTTTTGCAAACAAAGAAAATGTATGGATTGATTTGAATGAGACGAAAACTTATATTAAGGATGCAGCAATGACTTTATTTTTAGCAGGGATAAAATGCCAGCTGTATAATTTTCCTTTATGCTATGTCAATCATAGTATTTGGAGTTTATGCCGAAAAAGTATTTCTAAAAATAAAGTAAAGTATGCTGATGAGTGTGATTTTTGTCAAGGAAAAGATCAATGCGGAGGATTTTTTAATTCTACATTTGCGGTTATGAAACCTAAAGTGAATATTATAAAGTGAGGCATTAGAATGTATAATTATTTCAATTTTAAGAAACATGGGGAAGATTATTTGATTACTAATGATGCTGGTTATTATTCTTTTTTATCTAAAGAAGAATTGGGAATGTTGTTATTTGACTCGGATAATATCAATGAACTGAAAAAAGATGAGTTAATTCGTAAGGGGTTTTTAGTGTCAAAAGATAAGGAACTGTTTATCAATGATAACTATCATTTTGTAAGGGGATATAAGGAATATCTTTTTTATCATACATCACTGCATATTTTTGTTGTTACTACACGGTGTAATCAAAGATGTATTTATTGTCAGGCTAGTGCAAAATCAGCCGACAAGTCTTCTAATATGAGTATTGATACTGCAAGAAAAGCTGTAAATATCGCAATGAGTTCTGGTGGAGAGTATTTAACTTTTGAATTTCAAGGTGGGGAACCTTTACTAAATTTTGATACAATTAAATTTATTGTAGAGTATGCAGAGAGTATTAAAGGAGACAAGGTAATTGAATATAATATAGTTTCTAATCTTATGCTTCTAAACGAGGAGATGCTTGACTTTTTTAGTAAGTATAATTTTAATATTTCTACCTCTATAGACGGAGATGAAACTTTGCATAATAAAAATAGACCGGCAGTAATGGGAAATTCCTATCTGTCAATGAAAAAATCTGTAGATAAGATTAGAAAAAGAGGGTTATCTATAAGTGCTATACAGACTACAACTTGTTATAGTATATTTAATCCGAGGGAAATAGTAAATGCTTATTTGAAATTGGGATTTTATGATATATTTTTAAGACCCTTGACTAAATTGGGTTTTGCTAAGAACAGATGGAAGGATATAGGGTATAATGCAGATGAATTTGTTTCTTTTTATGAAGAGGCTCTTAATTATATTGTTGAACTTAATGAAAATGGAGTAAAAATGAGAGAAGGACATGCAGTCATTTTGTTACGTAAGATACTTGAAAGAAGGCCTATTAACTATATGGAATTGAGATCACCGTGTGGTGCTGGTATAGGTCAGCTTGCTTATTACTATGATGGAGGGGTCTATACATGTGATGAGGGAAGAATGTTGGCAGAAATGGGAGATAAGAGCTTTTATATAGGTAATGTTGATAGTTTAAATTTTGCCGATATTGTAAAATCTCCTGTATGTAAGGCCGTATGCTCTGCTTCATGTCTTGAAACAATACCTTATTGCAGTGATTGTGTATATCAGCCATATTGTGGTATTTGTCCGATTTTATCCTATTCCGAAACGGGTAGTTTGTTTTCCCAAATGCCAGCTGATTTTAAATGCAAGGTGTATATGGGAATTTTGGATATTTTATTTGGTTTAATTAAAGATGATGATAAGCTGAAAATTTTGGAAGAATGGATATAAAATATGGGGATGAGTGGTGAGCCATGTTGCTCTATATCAGTTATTATTGAGTATTGTTTTATGTTTAATTTTGTAAATATAAAAGAAAAATTGTTTTATCATAGAAAATAACCGATAGTAATATTAGTAATATTTTAATCAACTTTAGAGAAGACAAGAGATACAAGAATTTTTAAGATTAAGAATAAACAATAATAATCTATACTCAGAATCACTATTTAAAAATAATGAAATATATGTATAAATATCTAATTAGAGGATCGGTAAACGTGGATAAAGCAAAAAATTTAATATTTATAGATTCTAAATGCTAGATGGTAGTTTATATATTTGAAATAAATAGTAAGGAGGATAATATGAGTAATAAACTAAGATTAATTAATTCTATAATAAAAAGGTTTAAGAATGAAAATGGGTTAGATGACTTATTACTTTTTGAAGTATTTTCAATATCACAAATATTAAAGAATAGACAGATAGATTTTGATGATATTGAAAATAGTATTGTTGATGGTGGAAATGATGGTGGAATAGATAGCATTATAATTTTACTGAATGACTCTAATTTAAATACAGTCGAGGAATTAGATGAATTAAAAAACAATGGTGAATTAAATCGAAAAACAGAGCTAGAAATATATATAATTCAAGCAAAAGATTCCAGCAGCTTTAAGGAACGAGTTTTTGACACATTAAGTCTTACTATTCAAGATATATTTGATTATGAAAAGGGACATGATAATCTAATAAAAAAATATAATCCATTGTTAGTAGATAGAATTTTACTGCTAAGGAAAACGCTTGATGAGGTAATGATTACTAGCAATAATGTGGTAATAAAAGTAGTTTATGCTTCAAAGGGTGATACATCTCAAATATCAAGTGGTGTAAAAAATAAAGCAGAATCAATAAGGAACATTCTAATAGAGAAATCGTCGGTTACTAATTCTATTATTGAATATTATGGAGCGGATGAATTAAGAAAAATTTATATCGAGCCAGAAGAAAATGAATTGATATTAAAATTTAAAGCAGATTTCAGTTCAACTTTTGATGGAATAATTGGTTTAGGGTATGTTGTTTTATCTAATATAGTAGACTACTTTAAATTTGTTACTAAAGATGACGGAAAAATAAGAGAAGGCATTTTTGAGAATAATATACGGCATTTTCAAGGAAAGGTTGCTGTAAATAGAGGAATGATGAATACTTTAAATAAGGACGTTGATTTAGAATTTTGGTGGCTGAATAATGGTATTACTATATTAGCTAATGAAATTGTCCCCTTACCAGACAATAAATTGAGGGTTAAAAATATCCAGATTGTTAATGGACTTCAAACTACATTCTGTATTTATAATCATTTTAAAAATTTGAGTAGAGACGAAT
Organism: Sporanaerobacter sp. PP17-6a; assembly: GCF_900095615.1. Lineage (NCBI taxonomy): Bacteria > Bacillati > Bacillota > Tissierellia > Tissierellales > Sporanaerobacteraceae > Sporanaerobacter > Sporanaerobacter sp. PP17-6a. Next base: position 6,997 of record NZ_FMIF01000001.1, read on the forward strand.
TAAGTGATAATCGTTCTGTGCTTATTAAATTAATAAAAACAGATGATGAAAAAATAATGGATAAAATAATTTATTCTACAAATAGTCAAACAGAGGTTAGACCTGCTGATTTAAGAGCAACTGATGAATTACAAAGAGATATAGAGAACTACTTTTTAAGTAAAGGTTTTTATTATGACAGACGGAAAAATTATTACAAAAATCAAAATAAAGAAAGAGCAAAAATTTTTAATATAGCAAAGACTGCACAATATATAGAAACCCTCTTATTTAAGAGACCACATATAGCTAGAGCAAATCCTACATCGTTGTTAAAAACTGATGATAATTATAAAAGAATATTTAATAATTCTATTAACATTGGAGCATATTTAAAGGCATGTTTGTTATTTAGAAAAACTAGCCAATACGTTAAGGAAAAAACTCATAGTGAAGATATTATTAATAATAAATACGGAGCCTCAATAAAAAATTTATCTTTTCATATAATGTTAGTGAGTATTAGCCTTTATTTTAATAACTTTAATTTTAACGATACTGATTTAGCTAATTTAGATTTAGATAAGATTGATACTTCATATTTTGATAATTCGGTAATATATTTAGTTGATATAATTGATAAAATGGAAGAAAATAAGAATATTATAAACATTGCTAAATCAAAAAATTATACTACTCTCATAAAAGAAAGATTCGATCACTAAAAGAAGAATTTGGGATAACACAAGAGGACACCTTGAAGTGCCTTCTTAACGGTATACTGGGTGTTAAAGGATGAGGTTAAGAAACTCATGGTGTAAGAAATTAATATTCTAGAATTTATAAATGTAATGTCTTTTATATGTAATTTTTATAGATAGGTTATATGCGCATCCTATATATATCGAGGTTACAAAATTTTTATGTAGAAAAAATTATTGAAGAGTAAAGAATGAAGATCTAATGTTCTTACTATCCTTTTATCAAGAAGCAGTTTTTAAAGGCTAGTATTTCTGATTATGTTGATAAAACACTGATAATGAGTAGTCTTCATTAGATTTTTTTGAAGAATTATATATTATCTGATGAAAACGTAAAAGAAATTGGATTACAGATAATAAGAATGATTAATGCAGATTCAAAATCGATGATGATTATTCAATATTTGCATAGTTGGATGAATTTTTCGTTGTTTGGAATTAACAGCAAAAATAGTGGAATTATATATTAATACTCATCAATGAATATTAAAGAAATATATTTTCAACGAGCTGTTTTAGAAAGAAAAGAAATGTATAAAATTTTTATCGCCTTATCGCCTGAGCCTCTTAGAATCCCTAAAGAAAGATAAGGCATTTTCTTTAGGGATAGAATATGGTTCGAGATATAACTTTTTTGTGTATTTATTTGTTCTTTGTTAATGAAATATTATCTTTTTCCCGTTCCTTGTTATTTTACCTTCAGATTCTAATGTCTTTAACAGCTTAGTTACAGTACTCCTTGTAGAGCCGATCATAGTAGCTAATTCTTCATGGGTAAGATTTAAATTTATTTCATAACCTGTTTCTTTGAGGGAACCATGCTGGACGGACAGTCTTCTTAAAAGGGAAAACAGCCTTTCTTTTGTACTTAAATAGGTTTTATCATAAATCTGGTACATTAATATTCTGAACTTTGTGGTAATCATTAATAAAATGCTATCGTATATATAAGGATTATTTTTTAAGTAATCATAAAATATATCTTTATTAATTTTACAAACCTTAACAGGAGAATAAGTTCTGGTAATAACACGGTCATAATCATTTTGAATCATTGTTATTTCACCAAACATATCTCCTTTTGTTAATATCAATATTGTTTTTTCAACTCCATTGGAATCCAAAAAAAATTGTTTAACTATACCATTCAGAATTAAATATATATAATTTAATTTTTTATATTCAAACTCGATTAAAGTATCCTTGTTAAAATCAATGATTTCACCCATATCCTTAAAATGGGTTAAAAGGACATTTCGGTATTCATAGTTTATAGTATATTCAGCATTATATATAGACAAAAAATCACCCCCATAAGAAGTTTTTCTAATTTAAATATTATATAATAAATACTATGAAAATGTATTCCTGAACACATTAATAATATAATCAATATTATACAATAAAAATATAATATTTGCATTATTGAGATTTTTTAAATAATATCGAAAATTTATTATAGAAAGGAGAATTTGATAAAGAATAAGATATGTTGATAAAATTGAAAAAATTATAAGGCGAGATATCAAAAGATAATGGAGGAGGGATTGATTTATGTATGTTAAAAAGAGAGGGAAAATATTCTTATTGATCCTTTTAATTGTTGTAGCCAATACCTTGACTGCTTGTAGTAGCAGTCAAGAATCTTCAGAAAAAATTTTAAGAATAGGTGTTGTGGGACCTGAATCGGGAGGTTCGGCTCAATTAGGGCAGGGACAGCGAAAAGCTGTTGAATTAGCAGTTAATGAAATTAATAAAAACAAATTAGCCGGGGAATGGAAATTAGAGGCTGTTTTTCAAGACGATGAGGGGAACCCTACTAAATCTTCCAGTGCCACAAATAAATTAATTCAAGAATCCAAAGTAAATGTAATCATTGCTTCTATCAACAGTTCATCAACTTTAGCTGATATGGTAGTTACAGAAAGAGCAGGAATCCCTCAGATAACTCCCGGTTCAACTGGAGCTTCAATTACAGAACAGGGGAATGAATGGATTTTCCGTACGGCAGCAAACGACAGCTTTCAGGCGGATGCTTTAGTTAAGTATGCAAAGGAAGACTTGGGCATTACTAAAGTTGCTACTTTTACAGCTTCCGATGATTATGGCCAAAGCGGAGCAAAACTTTTAAAAAATGCTATAGAAAAATACGGCTTAGAATTAGTAGCTAATCCTACTTATAATAATGGGGATAAAGATTTTAAGCCGCAGTTAATAACGATAAGAGATAACGGGGCCCAGGCAATCTTTATGTGGGGTCTATATACGGAAGCAGCACTGATAAGCAATCAGTCACAGCAATTGGGACTTGATGTTCAGCTTTTCGGAGCAAGTGGTATGGCAGCTCAAAAATTGATTGAACTTGGAGGAGATGCTGCTCAGGGATTAATATTGACTCAGACATTTTTACCGGATGCGGATATTCCCACAGTGAAAGAATTTGTTCAGAAGTATAAAGAAAAATATAATGAAGATCCGATTCCTCATGGTGCACAAGCTTATGACACGGTATATATTATAGCAAATGCGGTATTAAAGGCTGACAGCAGTGAACCGGAAGCTTTACGAGATGCCATAAGAAATACACAGGGATTGGAATTGGTTACGGGAAATCCTACATTTAACGAACAAGGAGACGATATAGGCAAAAGACTGTTAATCACCAAAATTGATGGAAATAAATTTACACTTGTTAAAGCAGTTGAAACTAAATAATGGATAATGAATAAAAACGTTTCTGATTTGAGAAAAATAATTATTGCTTTCATAACATTTAAAGGAAGTGAAAGACTTGTTACAATTTATTTTAAATGGTTTGCCTATAGGAGCAATATACGCTTTAGTGGCTCTCAGCTATAGTTTTATATATGCAGCTTCATCTGTCCTTAACTGGGCTCAAGGAGATATGGTAATGTTGGGGGCATATGTAGGCTTTACACTTTATCAAGTATTTAATTTAGGTTTCACACCTGCTTTATTTATTTCTATGGCTGTTGTGGCTTTAGTAGGAGTACTGATACAATATTTGATTCTGAGGCCGTTACGTCAAAGAAAAGCACCTCCCATTAATGTAATAATTGCTACTTTAGGCGTATCAATTATCGTAAGGAATTTTGCGTTAATGATTTGGGGACCTGATGCACAACTTCTTCCGTCACCTGTAAGTACGAAACCTGTAACTACGGGAATTTTAAATATAACACCTCAGAATATTTTAATAGTTGTAGTAGGGCTTTTATTAATGATCATATTTCAGTATCTTTTGAAACAAACTAAAGAAGGGAAAGCATTAAGGGCGGTTGCACAGGATCGTTATGCCGCCATGATTATGGGTATTGATACTGAAAGAGCAGACAGGGTAGCTTTCGCAATAAGTGCTGCATTAGGTGCAGCGGCAGGAATTTTAATAGCTCCTATATTCTTCATTACTTTTAATATGGGAGCAGGTATAGGATTAAAGGGGTTCGTTGCTGCGGTAGTTGGCGGATTGGGTTCTGTGCCGGGGTCTATTGCAGGAGGTTTTTTCATTGGAATTATTGAGGCTGTAGTAGGCGGACAGATAAGTTCCGGTTATCGTGATGCTATTACATTTGTTTTACTGATTTTAGTATTGTGGTTAAGGCCTTCAGGATTATTTCTAAAAAAGAAAGGACAAAAAGTATAGTTTGGTGGTGCTAAAATGAAAAAAAACAAAAAGATTTTTTTAATGATAGCTGTCTCTGTACTGATTTTGACCCTGCCCCTTTATATAAATAACCTTTATTATTTGCACATTATAAATTTAGCTGGTATTTATACATTGGTGACTATAGGTTTAAATTTATTAAGCGGATATACAGGCCAGACATCTATGGGACAAGCGGGTTTTTTTGCAGTTGGAACATATGTATCGGCACTTATGATGATGAATTTTAATTTTCCGTTTTTAGTTGCAATTATTATTGGTACAGTTGCTACTGCAGCTTGCGGATTGATTATCAGTATTCCGGCTATGAAATTATCAGGCCCTTATTTAGTATTGGCTACGGTTGGATTTGGCGAAATTACAAGACTTGTCCTCCTTAACTGGACACCGGTTACAAAAGGGGCGGCTGGCCTTACCGGAATACCATATCCTGAGATTTTCGGATTGAAAATAACATCGGAAGGACAGTTTTTCTACCTAATACTGATCTTTGTAATTCTTGGCACTTATATAGCAGTCCGTCTGGCAAAATCCAAAATAGGAAGAACTTTTTCCGCTGTCAGAGAAGATGATTTGGCTGCCGAAGCTATGGGCGTGCCGGTAAATTATTATAAAATTGCGGCTTTTGTAATAAGCGCTATGTTTGCAGGATTAGCAGGAGGATTATTCGGAGCTTTCTCTGGTGTAGCCAGTCCGGATAATTTTACATTTGATGATTCGGTTGCATTTTTATGTATGTCCGTTATAGGAGGAAACAGAACGATTTTAGGAGGAATCGCTGGAGCCTTTGTATTAACGATTATTTCTGAGCTTTTAAGAGTTTTTCAAGGAACGAGATTAATAATATATGGTTTTATCCTTATTTTTACAGTAATATATATGCCTAACGGTTTAGTGGGGATTATGGACAATATAAAAAAGAATTACAGGAAGAATAATAAGATTAATGAATAAATATGGAGTGATATATGATGCCTCTTGAATTAAATATTTTGACTATAAAGGGAATTTCTGTACGATTTGGCGGATTGCAGGTCTTAAATAATATTGATATTCAGGTTAATAGAAATACTATACATGGAATTATCGGCCCCAACGGAGCAGGTAAAACAACTCTTTTTAACGTAATCACCGGGCTGATCAGATCTGATTCAGGGACTATTTCCTTGGAAGGAAAAGAGCTACCTTATGTAAAGCCCTATCAGCTTGTTTCCTTAGGGTTTGCCCGTACTTTTCAAAATATAAGATTATTTAAAGAAATGTCCGTTTTGGATAATGTGATGATAGGTCAACATATTCATACGCCAACTCCGGTTTTTTCAATTATGATAAATGGCAAAAAATCCCGGCATTATGAAAAGGTTGCAAAGGAAAAGGCCTTAGAAGCTCTGAAATTTATGGGCATAGAGGAAAAAGCTCAGGAAACTGTAAGCAATTTGTCTTACGGTCAACAAAAGCTGGTTGAATTTGCTCGGGCTTTAGCTGCCCAGCCTAAAATAATACTTCTGGACGAACCGGCTGCAGGGATGCATCCCACAGAGAAGGCAAATCTGTTAAACATTGTAGATAGACTTCGGGAAAAGGGATATACGATTATATTAATTGAACATGATATGAAATTAGTTATGAATATATGTGATATGATTTCTGTTCTTGACCATGGAAAGGTAATTACTCATGGCAGACCGGAGGAAGTTCGCAACAATAAAGATGTAATAAGCGCTTATTTAGGAAAGGGTGAATATGTGAATGCTCGAAATAAAAGAAATTAGTGCCGGTTACGGGGCTACCGAGGTACTCCATGGAATATCTTTAACGGTTGAGGAAGGGAAAATAACAACTCTTATTGGCGGGAATGGAGCAGGGAAAACTACTACTTTAAATTGTATTATGGGTGTGGTTAAAACTTTAGGCGGTAGTATTACTTGGAAGGATAGGGATATTAGTAAGTTGAAAACTTCCGGAATTGTTGGAATGGGAATATCCCTTATACCTGAAGGAAGGCATATTTTTCCCCAGATGACTGTAATGGAGAACCTGGAGATGGGGGCTTACAATCGTATAGATAAAAAAGAAATAATAAGAGAGGACTTGGCTTGGGTACTCGATCTCTTTCCGGTCTTAAAATCAAGATATAAGCAGTTGGCGGGAACTATGTCCGGAGGAGAGCAGCAGATGCTGGCTATAGGGAGATCCTTAATGGGAAATCCGGAGCTGATACTTATGGATGAACCTTCTATGGGATTGGCACCCATAATAGTTGATGAAGTTTTTGATATAATTCATAAAATACAGAATATGGGCAAGACTATTTTACTTGTAGAACAAAATGCAACATTGGCTTTAAGCAGTGCCCATTACGGTTATGTTATAGAACTGGGGAAAATGGTATTAAAAGGAACCGGACAAGAATTATTGAATAATCCTGAAGTGGAAAAGGCATATTTGGGCTTATAGCAATCTATTTAAAAAGTAGGAGAAAAAACAGGGATACTTAAATAATTTATTATTATATAAAAAAGATAATAATCCATTTATAGGTTATATATGGCTTTAAACAATGGGTTATTATCTTTTTTAAATTATTTTCCATGGTTTTAAATATCAATAAATGTATTAAATGTATTCTCAAACACATTAATAATTTAAATGACATTGTAAACTGAAAATGTAATATTTAAAATATTAAGATTTGTTGATTAATATAAATTATTTATTGTTGGGAGGAAATTATATGAAAAATTGGCTACAAGAGAACAATTGGGAAGAGGTTAAAGAATTGATAAAGAAAAGCAAGGGAGTTGCCATAATACCTGTGGGAAGCACCGAACAGCATGGGTTGCATTTACCCGTGGGGACAGATACCTATATAGCTATTACATTGGCGGAAGATGCGGCATTAAAAACTAATGCGTTAATTGTGCCTCCATTGTGGTTTGGATGGAGTCCCCATCATATGGTATTACCAGGTACAATTACTATCAGACCGGAAATATTGTCAGAATATCTTTTTGATATAGTCAAATCTTTATCAGTACATGGAATAAAAAAATTTTTGCTTATAAATGGCCATAGAATAGTGAATGTGATTTGGATGCAGTTAACTGCTGAAAAAGCACAAAGAGAACTGGATGTAGAAATAAAAATATTTGATCCGGCCTATATGTCAAAGGATATAGTCAAAGAGCTTGGTTTCGGACCGGTAGGACATGCTGAAGAAATAGAAAGTTCACATATGCTTTACAGATATGAAAACTTGGTACAAATTGATAAAGCAGCGGATAACCCGATAGAAGAAAAAGAATTATACTCCGTTGATCCTTCATATTCTCATGATACTTTATGCTATGTACCCACTTCTGTAAAATCAGCAAGAAAAAATGTAGAAAAAGCCGGAGGAGTCACAGGCGAACCGACAAAATCATCGAAAGATAAGGGGAAAATATATCATGAACATTTAGTAAAGAATTTAGTTAAAGTAATTAATCAGCTGCAAAATAGTTAATATGAACAGTTATAAATATTCTTCTAATCTGACATTTTTCTTGATTACTAATTGCTCAAATAAATGGAAATTTTATATAAAACCGATGATATAAATAAGTTACTTGCCTTAAAAGTTTGGCTGTGATACAATCAAAACAAATCAAACAATATCAAATTTATTGCGTAAATCGTGATATTAAACAAAAGGAGAATCCGTTTATGTTAAAAGGTGAGAGATTGTATAATATGGCCGAATATATAGATGATAAAAAAGTGGTAACTATTATGGAATTATGTGACCATTTTAAAGTGTCCAAGGCAACCGTTAACAGGGATTTAAGAATGTTAGAAAAAGAGAAGTTTATTACCAGGACTCATGGAGGTGCTATGAGTTTGACAAGGGGGACACGATTTGAGCCTATTTATGAGATTAAAGAAAAAGAAAAAATTGATGAAAAGCAGGCTATTGGTGCATATGCAGTTAATTTTATAAAACAAGGCGAAACAATATTATTAGATTCTGGGACAACTACATTGCTACTTGCAAGGCAGATGAAAGATCTCAACAATATTACCGTAATAACCAATGATTTGATGATCGCATATGTGCTGAGTGAAGCTAATGGGATTGATTTAGTGGTATTAGGAGGTCAACACAGAAAAGGTGTATATAGTTTAATAGGACCATTTACAGAAAATATTTTGAAAGAATTAAATGTGGATAAAGCATTTTTAGGAGCAGACGCCATAGATGTTGATAGAGGCATAACCAATTCTAATATAGAAGAAAGTAATATTAAGAAGAGTATCGTTGAAATATCAAAGGAGGTAATAGTACTGGCGGATAGCAGTAAATTCGGAAATGTCGCTTTTACGAAGGTCTGTGATATAGATTCGGTTGATGTGATTGTTACTGACTTTAATATTTCCGAAAAAGAATTATCTAAATTTAGAAATACTAATGTAAAAATCTGCATTGCAGAAAAAAAGAGTGTATAAATAATTTAAATAAATCTATGCTTTTACAAAATAAAATCCTCTTTTCTAGGAAAATCAAATTAAGATTTAAACTAGAAAAGAGGATTTTATTTTGTAAGAAAATATATTGATAGGATATAAAAAACGCTTGCAATGAAAATGGGGTTATGATATAATCAAAATAAATCAGTTGATATCATTAAAAATCATCAAATATCATTTAATACAATCATAAAATGTCAAAAGTAAAATGAAAAATATTTAATATCTTTAATAATGAAATTACATTATAAGGAGGTAACACGAAAATGAATGACATAAAAACAATATTAAAGGAACTGACATCGCTATCCGGAGTTTCAGGACACGAAGAAGAAGTAGCTCGCTATATGTACGAAAAGTTTAAAGGCATAACAGATGATGTGGCAATTGATAATCTGGGGAATATAGTATGTCACATATCATCAGAGGTGAAAAATGCTCCGAAAGTATTAGTTTTTGGCCATATGGATGAAATAGGTCTTATGATAAAAAAGGTAGAGAAAAATGGTTTTCTGAGGTTTGAAAGAATAGGAGGAGTAAACAGACAAGCTTTACCGGGGACTCATGTAGTAGTAGTTAATTCCCAAGGTAAAAAAGTTAACGGTGTTATTGGGCTGAAATCTCATCATATAATGAAACAGGACGAAAAAAGCAGGATACCGGAAGTTGAAGAAATGTATATAGACATTGGCTCATCTTCAGATGTAAACGTTTATGAAAGAGGTATACATGTCGGCTGCTTTGCAACATTTAAACCTTCATTTACCGAGCTAAATGAGGATTTAGTATGTTCTAAGGCATTAGATGACAGGGCGGCATGCACAGTATTATTACGGTTAGCGGAAGAGCTTTCAAAAGAAGTTGATGAATTAAATTCGGAAGTGTATTTGGTAGCCAGTGTACAGGAGGAGTTCAATATTAGGGGGATTATGCCTATGGTAAGGAAAATAAAGCCGGATATAGCTGTAGGAATAGATATTACGCCATCTTTTGATACCCCGGAATTAAACTGTACAGCTTCTGATGTTGTATTAGGAAAAGGGCCTGCAATAACTTATATGAATTTTCATGGGAGGGGCACTTTAGCAGGCATTATACCAAGTTATAAATTAACCGAATTTATTGAAAAGGTAGCTGTTCAAAATGATATTAAATTTCAAAGAGAGGTTATAACAGGAGTAATCACTGAAACAGGTTTTATATGTATAGAAGGTGAAAATGGGATAATTACCGGGAATTTATCTATTCCGGTGAGATATTCCCATACTCCTATAGAAGTTGCGGACCTAAGAGATATTGATATGGCTATAAAATTATTACTTAATGTCATTAAAGAAATAAAATCTTTTAATAGTTTCAGATTTATCAGTTAAATTTTATTGTGAAGGGAGGGAAAGGCAAAATGAAAAAACAAATTATTGTTGCATGCGGCGGAGGAATTGCTACTTCAACTATTATAGCTTCAAAAGTAGAAAAGATATTGGAAGATAATAAAATCGATGCCAGTATCATTCAATGCAGAGTTTCAGAAATAGATTCTCATAAAGACAATGCTGACTTAATAATTTCTTCTGCTAACTTAAAAAAGGATTATGGTGTGCCCGTACTGCAGGCAATTTCCTTTATTAGTGGAGTAGGTGTGGAAGAAACCCGCAAAAAAATAATTGAGATTTTAAAAAAATAAGTAAGGGGGTTTATTAAATGGCATTTTTCAATTTTATTAGTAGCTTGGGTTCAATGATTATGGTTCCTATAATAATCTTTATTGTTGGTCTCATCTTTAGAAATGGGCTGGCAAAATCACTTAGGTCCGGAATAACCGTAGGTGTAGGCTTTATAGGTTTAAATTTGGTTCTTGATTTGTTATTTAAATATGTTGGACCGGCAACAGATATTTTAGTGAAAAAATTTAATCTTAGCTTCAGTGTGATTGATGCAGGGTGGCCTGCTGCAGCAGCTGTAGCTTTTGGAACAAAGATTGGCGCTCTAATTATTCCGTTTATATTAATTGTTAATGTAGTTCTGTTAGTTACTAAGTTGACTAAAACAGTAAATGTGGATATTTGGAATTACTGGCATTATGCATTCACGGGAACTTTAGTAAGTACTATAACAGGCAGCTTAACATATGGTTTTATTGCAGCGGCGGCTCATGCGGCTATATCCTTAAAAATAGCAGATATAAGCGCTCCCAAAATTAAAGAGGTTATTGGGGTACCGGGGGTATCCATACCTCAAGCATTTGCAGCATCAACGGTACCGGTTTTTATACTGTTAGACAAGCTGTATGATAAAATACCTGGTTTAAAGGATATAAAGGCAGATGCAAAGACCATAAACGAAAAGCTCGGCATATTTGGAGAACCCATGATTATAGGCTTTATATTAGGGATATTATTTGGACTAATTGTTAATTATGATATAAAAGGCATACTTGAAATGGCATTTGCTATGGCTGGTATTATGCTACTATTGCCAAGAATGGTAAAAATAATTATGGAAGGTCTGGTACCGATATCCGAGTCTGCCAGAGAATTTCTACAGAGAAGGTTTTCGGGCAGTGAATTCTATATTGGTTTAGACTCAGCGATAACAGTGGGACATCCAACTACTATAGCTGTAGGGATATTGTTAATTCCTATCGTGTTAATATTAGCTTCTATACTTCCTAATAATACTACTTTGCCCCTTGCGGATTTAGCGTCAACAGCATTTTTTGTTTGTATGGCAACGCCAATTCATAAAGGCAATTTTCTAAGAATTCTTATAAGCGGAACTATAATGATGGCAATTGTACTGCTTTTATCAAGTGCATTTGCACCTATAATAACTCAAAGCGCAATTGAAACCGGTTTTGCATTTCCAAAAGGAGCACAAGCTATTACGGCATTATCCGCCGGGAATATATTTGCGTGGATTATATCCAAGATAATGTCATTAAGGATAGTAGGGGCAGTAATTATAGTTTTACTGGTATTGGCTTTTTTAATAATAAGCAAGAAATATGAAGACAAAAAATTAGTGGAATCAACAAATGAGAAAGGTATGGATTAATAAAATAAAGATATTTTTTCTTCTTTTTCGGTATTCCAAAATTTAATTGAAGCAAAGTTTATAGAATTAATTTTTATTAATAAATGGTAAAGGAGAGAGTTATTCATGGGAAAGTGGACGATTGAAGCATTGGGAACAGATAAGGTTATAATAGGGATGTGTCATTTTCTGCCATTACCGGGAGATCCGTCTTTTGATAAGAAAGGCGGAATAGAAAAAGTAATAGAAGCAGCGAGACATGATTTGTTAGCTTTGCAGGAAGGCGGAGTGGATGCCGTAATGTTTTCAAACGAATTTAGCTTGCCATATTTAACAGATGTGAGGACTGAAACGGTTGCATCTATGGCAAGAATTATCGGAGAATTAATGCCGGATGTTAAGATACCGTTTGGAGTAAATGTACTCTGGGATCCAAAACAATCGCTTAACTTAGCGGCAGCGACAGGAGCTAAATTTGTAAGGGAAATATTCACGGGAGTTTATGCCAGCGATTTTGGGCTTTGGAATACTAATTGTGGAGATGTAGTAAGACATCAGCATAATATCGGAGCAGAAGATGTAAAACTGCTATTCAATATTGTACCGGAGGCTGCCAGATATCTTGGTGATAGAAATATTATTGATATTGCAAAATCAACTGTATTTAATACAAAACCCGATGCACTATGCGTTTCCGGATTAGTTGCGGGAGCAGAAACCGATTCGCAGATACTAAAAAAGGTAAAAGAGGCAGTACCGGGGACAGTTGTATTTGCCAATACGGGGGTAAAACTGAATAATGTTGAAGAGCAGCTTAGCATTGCTGACGGAGCAATTGTAGGAACAACATTTAAGAAAGACGGAGTATTTGAAAATCCGGTAGATGTTACAAGAGTGAAAGAATTTATGGATAGGGTAAAAAAATTCAGGGAGAATTTAAAAAACTAATTTTAAACTTACGTAGCAGGACAAGCATTTATGCTTGTCCTGCTGCAAAAGAGTTAAGTATTTTCAATAACTAAGTTATAGAAGGGAGTCATAATATGCTGAATATATCTCCATCAATTGCATCTGCAAATCAAATAAATCTGGAAACGATAGTTAGGCGTCTTGAAAATATGAAAATTGACAATCTTCATATTGATATAGAAGACGGAAATTTTATACCTAATATTACATTTGGATTAAGAACTATAAAAAATTTAAGGGAGATAACGGATATACCTTTTTCTATTCATATAATGGGATATCATCCGGAAAATTATTTACATGATTTAGCTGAAATTGGCGTAGATTCGATAACTGTTAATATTGAAGCCTGTAATTATCCAAGAAAAATATTGAATATGATAAAATCTTTAAACATAAAAGCCGGTTTTGCGATTAATCCTAAGACTCCCATTGAACAAATATTATATATGAGTGATGATATAGATATGGTTCTCATAATGACTGCTGAACCGGATTGTTGCGGTCAGCTTTTTATTAGAAAGATGCTTGATAAAGTAGAGAAATTATCCCGTATTAATCATAGGAAGTTTAAAATATGGACTGACGGTGGTATTTCTAAAGTTGAGCTTTCCGATATTTACAATGCCGGAGCAGACACTGTAGTTTTGGGTAGGGAAGTTTTTAAGGATGGGAAAATAGAAGAGAATATAAAATCTATAAATAAAGTTTTATCCAATTTATAAAATAGTATATGGAGGTATAAATATGGTTCATGAATCTGATACAAGGGAAGAAGTAATATTGAATAAAGAATTAATTATATTAAATTTTAATGCTAAGGATAAAGAAGATGCATTAAGAAAGATGAGCACAAAACTATTGAAATGCGGATATGTTAATGAGGGTTTCACGGAGGCAATAATAGAAAGAGAAAAAAATTTCCCAACGGGAATATCAACTAAAAATATGGGGGTGGCTATTCCGCATACAGATGTGAAATATGTAAATAAAACCAGTATTGCTATAGGAATATTAAATAAGCCCGTAACTTTTCAAAATATGGGTTCTGATGATGAATTACAAATAAATATTATATTTATGTTAGCTATAAAAGAACCGAAGGAACAATTAAAAATGTTGCAAAAATTAACAGAAGTTTTCCAAGATGATAATGCGCTAGAGAAAATAAAAAACGCCAAAAATGAATTGGAAGTATTAGAAATAATGAAATCCTTTTTAGACAATTAACACAAGGGGACGGTTCTTCTGTGTTGCTTTTATCTTTAAAACCATGTTAAAACCCATACATGTAGGCAGAAGATGGGCTATTTATCTACAGAATATAATCAACTTGACTATAGAATTCAAAATATCAAATTATTGTTCTATGGTTTTTCCCAACCTAATTTTAATTTTATATAGACTAAGTTATTGAAAAATACATATTTTATAGGTATAATATATGTATAAATAAATTTATGAAAAACGGTTGGGAAAATAAATATAAAATCAAGAAAGTAACAGGTGTTAAGAGGTTTTATGTAAATGATGAATGTGTAATTTAGTGGTTGAACCTTAACATAGGATGTATTGAAATGAGAGCATCAAAAAACACACCAATTTTGAGCTTAAAATGTTGAACCTTAACATAGGATGTATTGAAATTGCGGATGCTGCCGTTTTCGTCAAATCCTCTTCCAGGTTGAACCTTAACATAGGATGTATTGAAATATACTACCTTCAAAACAACCGCATTTGACGAATATGTTGAACCTTAACATAGGATGTATTGAAATCTTTTACACCTATCTAAAAACTCTATAAGCTTGGGCGTTGAACCTTAACATAGGATGTATCGGAATTAAAACTTGTAAGATGTAATTAATAAAAAAAAAGGGACTGATTTAAATGGATAATAATGAAAAGATTTAATAAAGTAAATTCTAAGACTGATAGCTTAGAAAGCGAATTATTATCTAGTAAAAGGCAAGATACACTATGTCAAATAACCTTAAAAACAATTATCGATTAAATATTACATTTTATTATTTTATATCTTTTAACTAATTATTAGCTGAAGAATGAAATTATACAAAATTATTTATACAGGCTAAACCCCTAACGTCAACCTTTCATATAAGAATCTCGGTAAATTATTTTCTGCGATTTTTCGAACGGTTTTGTTTATATCGTATTCTTGACGTCTATAACAAATAGAATATTTTTCCGTATCATATATTACATAGCAACTTCTTGAATCTCCATCTCTAGGTTGCCCTACCGAGCCTATATTAAAAATATATTTTAAATGTTCATCTAACAATATTTCTTTATCATAATCAATTGTTGTAAACTCTTTTATATTTTCCAAACTATCTTCTTGCCAAATTATAGGCACATGTGTATGGCCTACAAATAGTAAATCGGTACTCATTAGTTTAAAATTTTTTTCCGCCTGATAAATATCTAATAAATATTCAAAAGGGTCATCTCCCAGACAACCATGAACAACTGTAAAATTCTCATTTTTATAAATTCTCTGAAAAGGTAATCCCTTTAAGAACGTGAAATCTTCTTCCCTCAATTGCTTTTTAGTCCAAGTTAAAGCTTGCCTTGCTACAGAATTAAACCACCAGATCATCTCAGTATTACACATTGCATAATCATGGTTTCCTAATATACAATCAAAGTCTTTTACACTATCTATGGCCTCTTTAGGATTTGCCATATATCCAACAATATCCCCGAGTACAATGACATTGCCTATCTTATCTACCTCTTTTGTTAAAACAGCATCGAGTGCTTCTATATTCCCGTGAATGTCTCCTATTAAAAGTATCTTCATTTTTGTATACGTTTACTTCTCCTTTCTTATGAACGAGAGAATAAGTTTCTCATCTCAATATTATTTAAAGGATAAGGTTACAGGAACTTATTTATATATATTATACCCTATTTAAAATGCAAAGAAAATAATAGTTCCGATAGTAATTTTTATAAAAAAGTAAGAAGGAATGTTTGGAATATTATAGAATAATTATCAGAGATTATTGAATAATTTATAGGAATTAGCTAAGAAATTATGGTTTTTAGTCAAATAAACTGGCGTTTTAATGCTATCTTACCTTATCTGTAAATCATACCTCAGGATCAGCAATGTACGATAAAGGTTCCAAAGATAAAAAGGTCCTTGAGTGTGGACTGAATCGATGCCCTGCCCGAATTTGTGACGATATCCGTAAAAATCGGTACGGGCAACCTCCGGATATTTTTTGAACATCACGCGGGCAGCGCTGCCGTAGGGGTTGCAAAAATAATATCGTGGTTTTCATGGCTGAACATCTCCACTATTTCGTCCAGCTCGTCAAAATAGTATTCGTGTTCAGAAGGCCGGATTTTTGCTTACGAAAACACATTAATGGTGGTACTGTTAATGCCTGCTTTGCGTAACAGGCGCATATCCGCGTCCCAGATTTCTCTGAGTATATTGAGCTTTGCCGAAAAAGATGCTTAAAGCCATTAAAATCCGGGATATCCCGGATTTTAATGGCTTTAAGCTAAAACACTAATTATATTCTGTTAACGTTAGAAGCCTGCGGGCCTTTGTTTCCTTGAATAACATCAAAGCTTACTGTCTGCCCTTCGTCTAACGATTTGAATCCGTCATCTTGAATTGCAGAATAGTGTACAAAAACATCATTTCCGCCTTCAACTGTAATAAATCCAAATCCTTTTTCTGAGTTAAACCATTTTACTGTACCTTTGCTCATTGGGTACCTCCTAAATTTTATTTATATTCAAATGCAAGTTTAAAAAAATCACATGTTTTTACAAATTATATATACAGATACTTATATAATCTCTAAAAACATGTGATATCTATAAATACATCTATAATACCTTTATAATATAACATAGATATTTATATATGTCAAGGATTTTTTATTTTATCTGTTATTATCTTGTGATAATGTCATCTCATAATTATCGGGTCTTTGACACTTGTAGAATAAAAAAATCGCTAAAGTCATTGAAAAGACTTTATTTTTGGTCAATTGCAAGTTTAATTGTCCGAAAATTTTAGTTACTTAGATAGCGAAAATATGATTTGTATATTTATAATTAAACAATCGCCCCGGATAGTTATTTATCCAGCTTCGATTGTTTAAGACTACTTTCCCTAATATCTTATATTTTCATTTCTTTTCGTTTTTCTTAACAGATAAATCTTTATTATTTATATTTAAAAATAGTCCCATTTCTATATAATTATATAATACATTTGTACATAAATTAAATTTGGATTTACAGAAGAGATAGCCTATAGCATTTATTAAGGATTTAACAATTTTTAATAGATGGTATTATAATATTATACTTACCTAATGTTTCTTTGGGTGCTTTTTCTGTAAATTCGTACTGCCTTTCACTCAAATTTAAAATCTTAGCTTGATTCATCAATATATCACCTTTAGTCCGGATATTATAAGATAAGGTTTTATTGCTGTGATTTTTATAAAAAATAAGGAGGAATATTTGGAACATTGTAGAACTGTTATAGCAGATTGTTGGATAAGTTATAAATAGACGGATAAGAGGTACTGAGAGTTTGTTGGAGCGATTAGAAACCGACAAGGTTATAGCAATTCAAGAAGAGAATATAGCTATTTCCTGTAACAAAGAAGCTTATTTACGATTATGACTTTGGTGACAATTGGATTGTTACTATAACCAAGAAAAAAGATTGCGGTAATTTATTGAAAAGAAATGTTATATCTTACAAAGAACTTGTTGAAGCAAACGAAACTGTACTAATTAATCATAAACCTGTTTGTATCAACGAAGATGGAGTATATGTAATTGATAATGTGGGGGTATCGAAGGATTTGTTAATTTTTTAGGAACTATATATGAGAGTGAGGATAAAGAAGAAAGTGTTAATGCTTGTACCTGCAAAGAACCTTGGTTAGAATATTGGAAAAGCTTCTAATAAAGTGATGTTGTAGTTATAAAGTAACAGACGGGAGGTATTTATAATGAGTGAAGCAAGTGATAGGGATAAATATATGGAGCAAGTCACTGTCGGTAAACGAGAGCTGCATAATGCGGAAATTACCCTCAATGAATATGACACTAATTGGCCTGTTTTGTTTGAGCGGGAAGCAGATAGAATCCGAAGGGCACTCGGCAGTAAAGCAAAGCTGATAGAGCATGTAGGTTCGACTTCGGTTCCGGGATTATGCGCAAAGCCGATTATCGATATATTATTGGTCGTGGAAGATTCTGCGGATGAACCGTCTTATATTCCGGATTTGGAAGCTGCCGGTTACATCTTGCGGATACGGGAACCGGATTGGTATCAGCATCGGCTGTTTAAAGGTCCGGATACAGACATCAATTTACATGTTTTCAGTGAAGGGGCCTCTGAAATTGAGCGGATGCTGCGTTTCCGTGATTGGCTGAGAAACCACGAAAGTGATAGGCAGCTGTATGCTGAGACCAAACGAAAACTTGCTAAGCGTAAATGGAAATACATTCAAAATTATGCGGATGCAAAAACAGAAGTCGTTCAGGAGATTATGGAACGTGCGTATTCGGATGTCCATTGTCCATAACGGACGGAAGTAGATTTGAATTTATATTGGGGAGGGTTTATCGAAATGTATATAGTTAATTATACAAGCGACGATTTCAAAAAAAATTTATCAAAATCAGATTTGGTTATTGTTCCTGTAGGTTCTGTGGAAGCCCACGGTCATCATCTTCCTCTCGGGACGGATATATTTTCTCCGCGATTGTTTTGCCAGAGGATAGACAAAAAGATCGGAGACGAGGTATGGATTGCACCAGAAATCCCTTACGGACAGAGCTATGACCTTTCCATGTATCCCGGAACCGTACATATTCCGTCGGAGGTAATGGCAAATTACTTATATTATGTTGGGAAGAGCATGTTTAATAACGGCATGAGAAAAATTATATTTTTCAACGGCCATGGCGGAAATATAAATGCCCTCAATCTTGCAGGTGAAAAGCTTGTGCCTTTGGGCTTGGATGTGGCTGTAATCAATTGGTGGCTTGATTATTCGAAAGAGATACTTACCATAACTACAGGCCAGGGTCATGCCGGAGAAGATGAAACATCCGCAATTTTATATTATGATGAGAAACTTGTTAATATGGATAAAGCGACTAAAAATACTAAAAAACCTCTTATAAAAGTACGTTATAAAAACAGAGGAAAAGAGATATTTGAAAATGCCTTAACAGGAGATGCCACGTTAGCTTCAAAAGAAAAAGGTGAAAGGATTTTTAATATACTCGAAGGTAAAATCATAGAATTTATACACATTATGAAGAGCGGAAAGTATTATACCTCATAAATACCGGATAGGCGGGTTGTTTTCTCATAAAGAAAAATAAATTTCATGCCGGAAATTATCACAATTGACGACATGAAATTTATTTATATCTCCGTAATCTGTCTATTTCAAATTTTTATAATAATAAATAGCTAACTGAGTTCTGTCCCTTAAGGACAGTTTATCCAGCATATTGGAAATATAATTTCTGACGGTTCCTTCGCTTAAAAAAAGTTTTTCCGCAATTTCTTTGTTATTCAATCCTTCTGCCACCAAAAGCAAAATATCCAACTCCCTTTCGGATAAACCTATATCCATATTTTTTTTGGAATACTTTTTAATATTGGATACAATTTTTGAATCAAAAACTAAATTCCCTGAATAAACTGCATTTATAGCAGGAATGATGCCTTTAATATTTTGCTTTAATATATACCCTTTACATCCCAAAGAAAGAGCGGCTCCGATATATTCATCATCTTGGAATGTAGTTATTAACAGGATTCTGGCATGAGGATCTGTTTTTAATATTTCTTCCGTTGCATCTATTCCGCTCATTTTTTCCATTCTTATGTCCATAAGAATTAAATCCGGCTTGTATTTCTTATAAAGTTCTACGGCCTCAAAGCCGTTATATCCTACGGCCGATATATCGATTCCGCTAGCGTTTATAATTGTCTTTAAAGATTCTACCACCAAAGGGTCGTCATCTATAATTATAATATTCATATACATTATCCTTTCATTAAAGTTAAATGTATTTTAAATCCATTGTCAAATTTATAATTCAAAAAGCCGTTATATTTATTGGCTATTTCTTCCATAGAAACAAGCCCGATTCCTTTAGTTGAAAGTAAAGTTTTTTTGTCGAAATTACTTCCGTTGTCCCTTATTATAATTGAATAAAATTTCGGCTGGCTGAATAAACTTATTCTCAGCCTTGTAGCATTGGAATGCTTAATACAATTTGTAATGCCTTCTTTTACAACGGACAGAATGTCAAATTTTAAATTATAGCTCAGATTGTCTTCAATCCTATATATAATTTCGGTATCTATGGTGGGCACTTTATTGCAGAGTTTCTCAATTTGGCTCTCCAAATCCAAAGATTCATTATATAGATTATGTATGCTTTTTCTGATATCTTCCATGCCGTTTTTTAAGGTGTTTTGGAGGGTATTAAGATTTTTTATTATATTATTTTCAGTAGATATAATTTTCAGGGCTTCCACTTGCAATATGCTGCTGCTTATTACATGACCTATCGAATCATGGAGCTGCCTCGCAATTCTGTTTCTTTCCGTAAGGATGGCAATATGAACGTCTTTCTCTTTATCAATTTTTAACTGCTTATTATATTTTTCCAAATAAAGAGTTTCTCCTTTTAATTTATCTCTTACCGTTTTATTTTCATCTAAAATGAGTTTATGCTTTTTTGTCATGGCTGCAAGATAGACTGAAATAACGGAAATAAAAGAGTTTGATAAAGAAAAATTCATAAAAATCAGAGGTAAGGAAAATATGATATATGTGCTGAAATCTAAATACATATTGTAAAGAATTAAAGGCAGATAAAAGACGAACAGAGTATCGGAGAAGCAGATCATTGCAAATGAAATATATATAATAGCTTTAATTTTTTTATTGTTTAGCAAGTCCATCATTAAAGAGAAAATAATGCTTATAAGAAAATAAAAAGCTAAATTTCCATCCGGTTTTATTTTATAGGTATTATATAAGCAAAATGTTGCAACAACTGCCTTTTCCCATAAGATTCTCATAGCAGTCCTCCTGTAAAATTTAAAATATATTGAATTTTACTCTGTATTTTAATTATACTAATATTCATCATTAAATACAATTTAAGTTATGACAAATGTCATATTAGATTATAACTTTATACACTAAAATAGATTCTTTAAAAATCATACAATAATATCAAGATCGAACGGAAGGAGTGAAGCAGATGATAGTAAAAGTGAAAAACTTAGTAAAAAGATATAAAGAATTAATCGCCCTTGACCATTTTAATATGGAAGTGGAAGAAGGAGAAATATTAGGGCTTTTAGGACCTAACGGCTGCGGAAAGACTACGGCTATAAATTCTATTCTGTCCTTATTAAACTTTGATAAAGGAGAGATAGAAGTATTCGGCAAGAAAATGACTCCGAATTCTTATGATATAAAAAGAAAAATCGGAGTGGTTCCCCAGGAGGTTTCGGTTTTTGAAAATTTAACGGTAAAGGAAAACATAGATTATTTTTGCGGATTATATGTAGATGATAAGAATTTAAGAAAACAATATGTTGAAGAAGCCATAGATTTTGTAGATTTAAATAACTATATTAAATTTTATCCAAAAAAGTTAAGCGGTGGTTTGAAGAGAAGACTAAACATTGCCTGCGGGATAGCCCATAAGCCTAAGCTTATCTTTTTAGACGAGCCGACTGTTGCGGTGGATGCCCAAAGCAGAAATTTTATATTAAACGGAATAAGGGAATTAAACAAAGAAGGCAGCACGATTATATATACGACTCATTATTTAGAGGAAGCAGAGATGATCTGCAGCAGAATCATTATAATGGATAAGGGAAAGGATTTGGTTTCCGGCACGACAGAAGAATTAAAGGCTATGATAACTACATCTGAAAAAATAGTAGCCGAATTTCTGAATATTCAAGATGAAACAATTGAAAAAATGAAAAGCATACCCCATGTAATTGATATAGAAAAAGATGGGAAAGATTGTATTATAAAATTTGAAAACGGGACTAATAACCTGACCAATCTTTTGGAATTTATAAAGGAAAATAATTTGGCCTATACAAAACTTCACAGCCAATTGCCCACACTAAACGATGTGTTCTTAGAATTGACAGGAAAGGGGCTTAGGGATTGATATGAAAAGTCTATTAAGAAACTGCATATATCAAGGGAAGTGTTCAATAAGGGACTGGGGATTTTCATTTTGGAGCGTATTATACCCCCTAATCTTAGCTGTTTTTTTCTATACGGCCTTTAACGGAATGATAAATATGAAATTGGAAGATATAGATGTAGGTATAGAAGATGGTAACAAGATATCATATATATTAGAAGAAACCGATCTTTTAAAGATTCATAAAATTTCTCGGGATGAGATAAAGGAAAAACTGGATAACGGAGAAATCGACGGATTTATAGACAATGACTTAAATATAACTGTAAAAGAATCAGGCATAAACCAAACTATAATAAGGGAAATAGTGGAACAGATAAAACAAATGGAAAAACTGAACAGGCCTATTGAAAATTATGACTTTAATGTGAACTATGTGTTGGACAGAAATCAAAAGGCAAATTCCATGATTATTATATTTTATTCATTGATTGCAATGTTTTCTACCTATGGAGTTTTTACCGGGATTGAAACAGTTAGTTTCATCCAAGCTAATTTATCTAATATAGGTGCCAGGATTAATGTTACGCCGCTAAAAAAACACAGTTTTCTATTAGCTGGAATCATAGTGGCATTAGCATTAAACCTGCTGTCCAACGGACTGCTTCTTATTTTTATAAAATATGTTTTAAAGATTGAGTTATTTAAAGAAATGAAATACAGCAGTATCTTTATAATATTGGGGAATTTATTCGGAGTTTCCTTAGGAGTATTTATAGGTGTTTCTAATAAAAAATCTGTTAATGTAAAAACCTTAATCTCCATAGCTCTGACATTATTTTTGTCCTTCCTGTCCGGTATGATGGGACCTGATATTAAAACAATGATAGATACAAGGGTTCCTGTTTTAGGTAAAGTAAATCCCATATCTATAATAACAAATAACCTGTATAGGATAAATTTATTGGACAGTACTAAAAGTGTAGGAGAAGGAATTTTCCTTTTATCCGTTTATTCTATAGTTTTGATTTCCATATCCTATATATTCTTAAGGAGGCGGAACTATGACAGTATATAAGTATTTTATTAAAATAGCATTAAGAAATAAATGGGCTATTCTTTCATATACTATTATATTTTTTATAATAGCTGCTTTAAACGGTTCCAGTACTTCACAGAGAGAAGCTAATTTTGTGGAAACTAAATTAAACGTAGGAATAATTGACAACAGCAAAAGTGAATTATCAGGAGAGTTAAAAAAATATTTAATAAAAAAGAACAATATAGTTGAGGTTGGCTCGGATGAATCATCCATAAAGGAGGAGATTTTTTTAGGCATAGCAGATGCCGTAATAGTAATACCTGAAGATTTTGAAGAAAGGGTAATAAATAAGGAAAAGGCTGTTGAGGTTTATAGGGATGACAGAAAAATGGAGTCTGTACAAATTCAAACACAGCTCAATAAGTTTTTTGTCTTCATTAACGCAACTTATGAAAATGGCAGGTTTAATTTAAGCGATGTAAACACAGCTTTAGATGAAAAAGCTACGGTAAACCTGATGAAAGACGGAGGAAAGGTTAAAGACCAAGGTGCCGTTCAATGGTTTAGGTATTATTATAATTTTACCAGCTATGTAATTATAGGCATTTATATTATGGTAATGGGCTTGGTAATGAATGACTTTATGAATGAAAATGTTGATAGCAGAAGGAAAATATCTTCAAAGAGATTTTTACGGTTTAATGAGGAGATATATTTGGGGCAATTATCATTAGCCGGTTTGATTACACTGATTTTTATTTTAGGAAGTATTGTTCTAAGGGGGAAATATATCGGAGAAGTAAATTTAGGTATGTATGTAGCTAATTTAGCGGTTTTTTCATTTACAATTCTGTGCCTTACATTTTTAATAAATAATATTGTTAAGAACAAATTTGCAATAAGTGCCATTTCCACAGTATTATCCTTGGGGACTTCGTTTATATCCGGAGTAATGGTTCCACAGCAGCTTTTGGGAAAGAATGTTTTAACTGTAGCAAAATTTTTTCCAACTTATTATTATGTGAAAATAAATGATATGCAAGCTAATTCCTTTTCGGACGTAAGATATGAAATTTTCATGCAACTATTATTCGCAGCAGCGTTTCTATTGATGGGACTGTACTTTTCTAAAGCAGCCCAAAAAGCTTAGCGACGTAAACAGCACAAGAGAACACACGGGGACGGTTCTCTTGTGCTGTTTTTTTGTCCTCAAATTGTGTTAAAACCAACATTTACGGGCAGATGCCTTGTTTAACAAAAAAATTCTATGGCTGCAATGTTGATAATTGCAGCCATAGAATTTTTTTATCAAGTATTCTCTATGGTAGTTAAAAAGAGATCACTCTGCAGGGGTGCAGAGTGAATAAAAGTTATTAATCGCCGAATAGTCAATCGCATTGTGCTAAATCAATTGACTATTAATATTATACCATAAATAGATGTAAGAATTTAAAAAATGTTGAATACTTAATATATTTCTGCGGTTAACTTTATACTTTACATAAACATAAAGTGAATTTAACATATACTTTTAACTACTTTGTTATATTTATAGTAAAGACAGAGTAAGAAGGGAGGCAGATATATGTTCTTTTTTACGCATCTTTTCATATCTAAAGAATTATATCAGCACTTTTCCGGAGAAATGAAAATAGATAGGCGGGCATTTGCTTATGGCAATATAAAGCCCGATTTGCCGCTTTTAAAACACGATGCCCATACTTTAGAAAATTGTCTTTTTATTGTTTGTGATAAATTCAATCGTATTATGGAGGAGGAAGAAACATCGTCAGAAGAGTTTTCAATGGAATTAGGTGAGATTTGTCACTATGTATGCGATTTCTTTTGCTATTATCATTTAAGTGAAGAAATATACAACAAAAAAATCCGGCATTTTTTATATGAATTAAGGCTTCATTTTAAGCTGTATATAATTCGATTTACACATGGGTTTACGATGTCGCCCAGCAAGATGAAACCTAAAAGGAACATAGTTTTTATAGTAACCGAAATGCGCAAAGCCTATTTTTCTCAGCCTGACAGTATGAAAAAAGATCTGGATTATGCTTTTTTAAGCACTATATGGATTTGTGAATCCATCATATGTTATATGAAGCATTCTTCCAATGCTTCAGAGAAAACTGAATTGGCACTTCATTCTTATTATTAATGAAAGGGGAATATCTATGAAAATCGCTTTATTTGCTGATACTTATCTACCACAGATAAATGGAGTGACTAATACTCTAAATAAACTTATTCAATATTATGATTCAATGGGAATCCAGTACAAAATATTTGTACCAAAATATAATACGGAGATACCTGATGAAAATATTGAACAATTCTATAGCGTTAGATTCTTTTTATATCCTGAGTCCAGAGTTGCCTTTCCGAATTCTTTTAGGATTTCTTCTCTTCTTTCGGATTTTCGACCTGATATCATTCACAATATGACGGAATTTAATATGGGAATTTCCGGTCTGAATTACGGTAAGAAACATGGTATTCCAACTGTATCAAACTATACCACAAATTTTTCCCAATATGCGGATTACTATAAAGTTAATTTTCTAAAGCAGCCTATATGGAACTATATGAAATGGTTTCATACACAAAATGATATGACCTTATGTCCTTCGGTTGTGGCTCAAAAACTTTTATATAATCATGGCATCTATAATACGAGATTATTTTCACGAGGCATCGATTATAAAAAATTTCATCCTATGTATAGAAGTAATCAGTTAAGAGAACAGCTCGGAATTTCAGATAAGATTGCTTTCCTTTATGTCGGAAGAGTATCCTACGAAAAGGATCTTGATATTTTAAGTGAGAGTTATCAAGATATCCATCGAAAATATGGAACCAAAGTTGCTATGATTATCACAGGAGACGGTCCATATCTGGAAAAATGTAAGGAGATGTTCCCGAAAGATACTATATTTACCGGTTTCAAAAAGGGAAAAGAACTCTCGAAAATATATGCTTCCTGTGATATATTCATTTGTCCCTCTTCTACAGAAACTTTCGGTAATGTAGTTTTAGAGGCTATGGCTTCCGGGCTTCCTGTTATTGGGGCAAATGCCGGCGGCGTCGGAGAAATCATTCAACATGAAATAACCGGACTTAAGTTTTCACCGAGGGATCCTGAGAAACTCGTACAATGTATGGATAACCTTATAGAAAATGCCGATCTCAGGAATCGTCTTAAGAAAAATGGACGGAAATTTAGCGTTAACAGGTCATGGGATAAAATATTTAACGGGCTTATCAATACTTATCATGAAATATTGGAACAGAAAGGAGTAAATGATGAAACATACCAAAAATCCTGTTTTTCAAATCGATAATTTGCGTTCTGTATTGAATGGAAGAATTCCGGGACAAGTGGTAATCCAATATACAAACAATTGTAACGGTACTTGCCCTCAATGCAGCATGAGAAAAACGGAAACATATCCCCGTTCCAGATTATCGGAAGACGAGATTTGCAAAGTTATTGATTCAGCAGTACGGCAAAACGTCCAAGCAATTTCTTTTACGGGAGGAGAACCATTTCTCTATCAAGACTCCCTTATTCGGCTGATTCAATACGCATCCGACCGCAATATTCAATTTATCAGAACCGGTACCAACGGTTATATGTTTACTAACTCGGATAGTATTGGCTATACGGATAAAATTCATCGGCTTGCAGAGCGGCTGTCAAAAACTAAGCTCCGTAATTTCTGGATTAGTATAGATTCGGCCGATGCTCAAACTCACGAACAGATGCGGGGATTAAAAGGTGTTATTCAGGGAATAGAAAAAGCATTGCCTATTTTTCATGGGCATGGTATTTATCCTGCTGCCAATCTCGGAATCAATAGAAATACCGGCGGTTTGGATAAGATATCCACGAAGATGACGGATAAGGAAGTTTTTTATCAGGAGTTTAAAGAAGCTTTTGAGCATTTTTATCAGTTTGTTATAAGCCTGGGATTCAGTATGGTTAATGCTTGTTATCCTATGAATGTCAACGGTGATGACCGGAAAATGAAAGCCGTTTATGGTGCAACCTCTATAAATCCTGTCGTTAATTTTTCCAAAGAAGAAAAAATACAGATATTCCAAGCTCTAATGGATACCATTCCAAAGTACCGTTCCCAGATACGAATCTTTACACCGCTGGTATCGCTGTATTCCTTGATTAGACAATTTGAAGGTGATGAAGATTTCTCCATTCCCTGCAGGGGCGGTATTGATTTCTTTTTCATTGATGCAAAGGACGGAAATACATATCCTTGTGGCTACAGAGGAAACGAAAGTATGGGTAAATTTTACGACTTGGATATAAAAGCTGTGAAAGAGAAGCCATTCTGCAAAGCCTGTGATTGGGAATGTTTTAGAGATCCTTCCGAGATGATCGGCTATTTAATATATTCTTTTAAACATCCCTTCAGCTATATTACAAACGGTATAAAAGACAGTACATACCGAAATTTATGGAAAAAGGATTTGAAGTATTACAGAAGCTGTAGTTTTTTCGACGGAAGGAAGCCATTCTGAGGAAAACAGGGGGCATCAACTAATATTGTTTAGGAGGAATAAAGGTGAAAATAGCAATAGCGGGAACAGGTTATGTAGGCTTATCAAATGCGATTTTGTTGGCCCAGAACAATGAAGTTACAGCATTAGATATAGTTAAGGAAAAAGTAGATATGATCAACAACAAAAAATCTCCGATTATAGATAAAGAAATAGAGAAGTTTTTATCGGCAAAGGAATTAAATTTGTTAGCTACCACTGATAAATATAAAGCCTTCAAGGATGCTGAGTATATTATCATTTCTACGCCGACTAATTATGATCCGGATAAAAATTACTTCGATACAAATACAGTAGAATCCGTGATTACAAATGTATTGTCTATTAATCCTGATGCAGTAATGATAATTAAATCTACCGTACCCGTAGGTTATACGGAAAATATAAGAAAAAGGTTTCGCACGGAAAATATTATATTTTCACCGGAATTCTTGAGAGAAGGCAGTGCCTTATATGACAATCTATATCCATCGCGCATCATTATAGGTGAAAGATCCGAGAGGGCAAAGAAATTTGCCGGTTTATTAGCTCAAGGTGCCGTTAAAAAGGATATTCCAGTTTTATTTACGGATTCTACGGAAGCTGAGGCAATTAAATTATTTGCTAATACGTACCTTGCAATGAGAATAGCCTTCTTTAATGAGTTGGATTCCTATGCAGAAATCAGAGGATTAAATACTCAGCAAATTATAGAAGGAGTCGGGCTGGATCCGAGAATAGGAAATCATTATAATAACCCTTCTTTCGGCTATGGAGGGTATTGTCTTCCAAAGGATACAAAGCAATTACTGGCTAATTATAAAGATGTACCCAATAATATAATAAGGGCTATAGTGGATGCTAACAGAACAAGAAAAGATCATATAGCGGAGATGATTTTATCTAAGAATCCAAAGATTGTCGGGATATATAGATTGACTATGAAAACCGATTCTGATAATTTCAGGCAGTCTGCCGTTCAGGGAGTTATGAAGCGGATTAAGGCGAAAGGCATAGAGGTAATAGTATACGAGCCGTTTCTTAATGCGGATAATTTCTATAATTCAAGAGTAATAAAAGATCTGAATGAATTTAAAAATGTATCTGAAATAATAGTAGCAAACAGGATGACTGATGAAATTAAGGATGTTGAAGATAAAGTTTATACAAGGGATTTGTTTAGAAGGGATTAGGGTACCCCAAAAATTAGTTAGGTCAGCTGATTTGAATATGTCTTAGAGAATGAAATATTTTTTAATATCTGTTGTCTAAAATTTTTATAAGAGATATAATAACAGTAAAAGATTTGGTTTTTAAAGATAATAAAAGGTCGGTGCTCAGACGTTTTGAGAACCCTATCGTAAGATAGGGTTTTGATTTATGAAGAATTACTGCAATCGATTAATATTAAAAGAATTATTTGGAAATAATATTCAAATGAAAATTGACATGAAATTTATATTGAAATTTTAATGGTTACAAATCAATTTGCAATTTGTGTATATGTAAAAGGAGGAAATAGCATGACTAAGAAATCTAAAACACAACAAAAAAATGGAAGAGACTTTACAAAAATACGTACACCTCATACTTATGCAATCATTTTTGTGGTAGTGCTTATTTGCTGGGTCTTAACATTTATTATTCCTGCGGGGAAATTTAGTGTACATGAAATTGAATACAAAGATTCTAACGGAGAGGTAAAAACCAAGACTGTATTAATGGCGGATACATTCAGGTACAGTTATAACTTAAATACCGATTTTTTATCTGTGAAACTAAAAGATTTATCTAATGATGCTGAGGCTCTTCAACAAATCGGAGTTGACCAAAAGGCTTTAAAAGAATTCGTTAAGACGGATCCTAAAACCTGGGATCAATCTAAATTAGATGATTTGGGATTAACAGATGATGTTCTGTATGAAAAATACGGCAGATCCATATATGATACAAGCAAAAAGTTACATAAAACTGCAAATGTATGGGGTACAGATGATTTTAACGGTTTCGGGTTTATGAATTATGTTTTTGAAGGTCTTGTCACCGGAGACAAATACGGTTCTGCAGTGGGAATAGTAGCATTAATTTTAGTTGTTGGCGGTTCCTTTGGAATTATTATGAAAACAGGAGCAATTGATGCCGGAATCCATGCTTTTATAAGAAAAACAAGAGGGCTTGAAAGACTTGCACTTCCATTATTGTTTTTTATATTTTCTCTTGGAGGAGCAACATTCGGCATGTCCGAAGAGGTTATTCCTTTTGCGATAATAATGGTACCCTTTGTCATTGCATTGGGATATGATTCAATTGTTGCTGTTACAGTTACTTTTGTGGCTTCTCAGGTTGGCAATGCAGCTTCCTGGATGAGTCCTTTCAGTGTGGCTATTGCACAGGGAATTGCGGGTATACCGGTATTATCGGGTGCAACGTTCAGACTTATAATGTGGTTTATAATAACGGCTCTGTCGGCGGTATATATGATGGCATATGCTGAAAAGATAAGAAAGAAACCGGAACTTTCCGTAGTCTATAACAATGATGAGTATTTCAGAAACAGAATAGAAAATGTAACAGAAGAAGAAATGAAGTTTACCCTTGGTCATAAGCTGATACTTCTTGAAATGCTGGCAGTTTTAATTTGGATTATTTGGGGCGTTACTGCAAAATCCTATTATATACCTGAAATAGCTTCTCAATTCTTTGTTATGGGTTTTGCAGCAGGGGTTATAGCAGTTATATTTAAATTGAATAATATGACGATAAATGATATGGCATCATCTTTCCAAAAGGGAGTTGCCGATTTAGCCGGTACGGCAATTGTTGTCGGTATGGCAAAGGGGATACTTTTAGTCCTCGGAGGTTCCGATGCTAATGTTCCGTCGGCTTTAAACACGGTTTTGTACGGTGTGGGAAATGCTTTAAGAGGCGTGCCCGCAGTTGTAGGCGCTTGGAGTATGTATATATTCCAAAGTTTGTTCAATTTAGTCGTTACATCGAATTCAGGCCAGGCCGCGCTTACGATGCCGATCATGGCCCCTTTATCGGACATAGTTGGTGTCCCGAGACAGATTGCCGTTTTAGCATATCAGCTTGGGGCAGGTTTTTTGGATGCATTTACCCCTGTTTCCGCAAGTTTAGTCGGAGTACTGGGTGTTGCAAGAATAGATTGGTCCAAATGGGCGAAATTTCAGATTAAAATGCAGGCATTCTTTTTCTTATTGGGTACTATTGCAATAATTATTGCCGTATCCGTGGGCTTACAGTAAATTAGGTTGATAGTAAGAATAGGGAGGAATAAAATTATGATCACAATAATAAGAAATGCGGACGTTTATAAGCCTGAGCATATAGGCGTCAAAGATGTTTTGCTGCTGGGAAATAAAATTGCGGCGGTAGATGATAATATTTCTATAGAAACAAAGGGCTGTGTCGAAGTGAAAGAAATTGACGGAAAAGGTAAATCATTAGTTCCGGGTTTTATTGATTGCCACGTTCATATTTTAGGAGGCGGAGGGGAAGGAGGATTTGCTACAAGGACTCCCGAAGTTACATTGACGGGCCTTACTTCTGCAGGAGTTACTACTGTTGTCGGCTGTCTGGGAACAGACGGAATGGCCAGGGATACGATATCTCTTTTGGCAAAGGCCAGAGGATTGGAGGAAGAAGGAATAACTACGTATATATACACCGGTTCATACAGGTTGCCTTTAAAAACAATAACCGGAGAAATTATGAAGGATATAATGGTTGTTGATAAAATTATCGGTATAGGAGAGGTCGCCTTATCGGACCACCGATCTTCTCAGCCTACATTTGAAGAATTTATAAGAGCAGTGGCAGATGCGAGAGTTGCAGGAATGCTTTCGGGGAAGGCAGGTATTATTAATATTCATTTAGGTGACGGACCAAGAAAGATTGATTTTTTAAAAAGAACATTGAAAGAAACGGAGATACCTATTACTCAGTTTTTACCGACTCATGTAAACAGGAATCCCGAACTTTTTGAAGAATGTGTTAATTATGCTAAAGATGGAGGATATATAGATTTTACCGGAAACGAAGATCCCGATTTTTGGGAAGAGACAGACGGAGAAGTAAGATTCAGCAAGGGACTTAAGAGATTGCTTGAAGAGGGTGTGAACCAGAACAATTATACACTTTCATCTGACGGTCAGGGCAGTATGCCGATATTTAATGAGAAAAAGGAGTATGTCGGAATAGGAATCGGTAAATCGACATGCTTAATCAAGGCAATAAAGGAATGTGTTAATCGTGAAAACATATCTCTTGAAACGGCAATAAGAGCAATTACGTCAAATCCTGCAAGAATATTAAAGTTGAATAATAAAGGCAGAATTGAAGCAAATATGGATGGGGATTTGTGTCTGTTAGATGAAAATCTTGACGTAGACACTGTAATAGCTAAGGGGAAAGTAATGGTGCAGGATAAGAAGCCTGTTGTATATGGGATTTTTGAAAAAAATGTTTTGAAATAAACTGTTTAATATGAAAAAGGAGACCTCTTAGGGTAGAGAAATTTCTTGAACCCAAAGAGGTCTTTTTATTTATAAAAGATAATAAAAGGGCTGTATCTCCGGTTTGAATTATATGTCGGAATTTGCGATGAATAATTAGAGGAAATTAAAAATATTTACAGAAATAATAAATGTTAATAAAATGTAGTACTCATACTAATTGCATTATTCTGCGATTAGCTAATTAAATTATATTAAAGGGGGAGTTGTTTTATGAAAAGAACCAGAAAATTAGCGGTAATACTGACAGTACTTATGATTCTATCAGTATTTCCAATGGGAGTTTTTGCTGAAGAAGAAAGCAAAAAAATGCCCACGGCATCTTTTGATGAAAAGGTCACATTGAATGATGCAGGAGAGGTTATGCCAATTCGCAGAGCCGTTTTGAATCTTGAAGACGAAGATGGGCCCTATACAGTTACCAGAGTCAGACTTAGAGATGTGGCTTTTGCTTTGAGCAGTACTGAGGCTAAATTTGATATCAGTTTTGATGAAAAACAAAATGCTATCATCATTACAACAGGAGTACCCTATGAGCAAAGTGAATATGACAAACGGGAAATTGATTTAAAAGATGCTAATATTATTGATTCGCCGCATAAAGTACTGGTGGATGGAGTGGAGGCCAAATTAGACGCTTACAATATTGATGGAGAAACATATACTTCAATTACTAAATTGAGGAAAGCGTTAGGAAATAAGTTCTATGTCAGAACGATTCACGATACGGGAGAAACCCTTATAAGTTTTGAAAAAAATGATATGGAAGAATTCACAAAAGAGGCATTTGATGCAAAAGTTAAGGAAAAGAAAATTACATTGGTTTATGCCGGTGCTCCATGGTGCCCCTGGACCAAATTAAATCTTAAAGGATTAATACCTTTCCAGGAGTACATTGAAAAGAATGGTGCAGATGCACAGATTATAGCAATGGTACATGATTATCAGGATTATTATAAATCGGATGTTCTGAGAGACTATCAGGAATCCTCATCTAATTCCGAGAAAGAAATGACGTATTATCCGTTCTATACAGTTGGTATGACTTCCGAGGGTTGGGATCATATCAGCAAAATTGCGGGAACGGAACTGAAGTATCTTCCGTCCATATTCTTTATGAACGACGAGGGAAAGCTTATTAAATATATCCAAGGCGGAGAGGATGAAGGAGAAGATCAGGAGGAGACAGATGAAAACGGAGAACCGGTTTCTTATAATTACATTGAGATGTACGAAGAAATTATAAAAGATTTAGATAAGGCAGAATAAAGTAATGTAGGCAAGGGATATATCCTTTGCCTGATTTTTTTGTCTAGAACCATTGTAATCGATAGTACATTGGCTAACAAATTATTCTTGTTCATGATATGGAATAGTATATTAATTTTATATTGTTAAAAGGTTATTTAAAAGTATATAATTAAAACATAAATGCACAAATTTTTTAAGAGATTATATGTTGCAGAAATTAATCATAAAGAATATAATTTGAAAATTTTAAAAATGACATGGCAGTGACTGCCGTTGTTGGTGCGGACTTGATAATAAAACAGGAAGGTGAATAGGTATTGAAAATCCAAGAAAAACCAAAGGACATTTTAGAAAATATTTTAAGACAATATGAAACGGGCGACAAAGTTTTATTTCAGCTGAGGCATAAGTCTATGCTTCATGTAGATTTAAGCAGGGGTTATCAATATTTAGAAGACGGCAGTTTAAATGAATCCTATGTAGAAGAATGTCTTCAAAAAGCAGTAGAAGTGTACAACTTTATGAAATATAGCGATAATCTTCTGGTCGTTTACGAGGATTCCTATGGAAAAGATAATGAAGCAGAAAAGAAATTTTTAGAGAGTACTTTAATAGGTATAACCGAATACGATACATATAAACTAAAATGGCAGTTTCCTATAAACAAGGATGATTTACCTATGCACAGAGATGAAGAAATCTACACTTGTACAAGACATATTTATCATGTAAAAAAGGTGAATATAGAAAAACTTTTTCCGAAAATTATCCTATCGGATATAGGTGGAGAAATGGATTTTTGTTCATCTGTTTTTATTATAGATATAAATAGTAATTGTATTTTCCATTTATATGATGACAGAGGGCTTTACCTATTTGCTTCTGAAGAAAGATACCTCACAAATGTATGGGGAGAATTTCATGATAGTATTTCTAGAGATAACAGGGATTTTAAAATAGAAGTAAATAATCTTTATTGGATAGATGGAAAGAAGGATGATCCTGATGACTTATGCCTTCATGGTGATATAGAAGTAATTATAGGAGAAGAAAAATTATCCTGTTCCTGTACTGCCAGTGCGGCAGCGCTCAGAATGTTAAAGACATTGTCTGAAGACCATTTACTAACAAAAGGAGAACAGATGCTGCCTTGCTGCGGTTTTTTTATGATTCCGAACGAAACCTTAGATGAGGTGGAAATCAGCGGATGTGATAACGGAGTTGATTGGACTGTTCTGCATGATGATGGAATGATAAGGCTCATTACCGAAAAGGGAAACATCGTATATATTTATTACCTTCAGTATAAAGAGGAAGTTTTGCGTTTTGTAAATGTGGTGGAAGAGTATTATAAGAAATCCTTGCCTAAGAATATTCCGGCAGACGAATTTGAGAGGAATGGATATATAGCATTTTGGAATGAATGGAATAGGAGGAGAGGTTAGTTTGTGGATGTTTTTTGAGGCTGATGATAGTATAGAAGTAGCGGGATAATGATTTATTCATATTGAGCCATGTTAAACCTATGTTGGTAACATGGCTGTTTTTTTTCAGTGAAATAAAACTATTTAGAAATCTATTACGGATATAATAATAGGTAGTTAGGAGATTATAAAACATAAGAATAAGTGGTGAGAAATGGACAGAGATAGAAAACTGATAAGAAAGATAAAAAAGAAATCGGATAAAGATGCGGCTAATGAACTTATTTCCATATATTATAAGGAAATATATGCCTATGTATATAAGCAGACTATGGATAAAGAACTATCTATGGATTTGACTCAAGAAATATTTATAAATCTTTTGAAATCAATATATAGTTATGACGAGAAAAAGGCTTCTTTTAGAACTTGGCTGTATAAAGTTGCAACATATCGTCTGGTGGATTATTATCGTTCCAAATATTACAGATATAACAGCATGACAGTATCTATTGACCAATTTGATATATACGACAAAGAAGATATAGGAATTACATTAGAAAATAAAGCAGATGTTGAGAAGATAGTCAGTATAGTAAACAGATTGGATACTTCTGCACAACAGATATTCAGATTAAAATTCTTTACGGATTATACATTTTTGGAAATATCAAATGTATTGGGAATACCGGAGTCTACAGTCAAGACAAGATATTATTCCATGATTAAGAAGATTAAAAGAAAATTTGAGGAGGGATAGTATATGAAGATAGATATGCCGAGTGAAAGAGAGGTAAAGGCTGAAATAGACAGTATTACGGAACAGGGATTAAAAGGGAAAGAATCATTTTATTTCTATTTAAAAAATATGTATAGGCAAATAGGAATCAGATACTTATTTCATGACGGCCTGGAGATTATCTTTATTATATTATTGATATTTTCTGTTTTATTTCCTGTAGTTACAAGCAGCAGTATGTATTATATGGAAAACATCGGAGGTATATATGCCTGCCTGTTTATGGTTTCTCCTGTGTTATATCTGACAATGTCCCTTTTAAGCTTTATTAATGCAAAACAGAATAAAACCTGTGAGATAGAGATGACATGCAAATACAATATATATCAGATATCGGCTTTTAGAATGCTCATATTCAGCGTTATATGCATTTTGTTTAACTCTTTCTTTATATATATAGTTGCATATGTATATGAAAAAATAGATTTTTTAAAAGCTTTCATAATCTCCATAGCATCATTATTTCTTTTTTCTACAGTTTTTCTGTTTACCATAAATAGGGTTAAAAACAGATATGTAAAGTATTTTATCATATTAGGTTGGATAATCTTCAATTTATCATTATATATATTTAAAGTTGATTTTTATATAAAGTTTCTAAATGGTATTTCTTTATATACATGGATTATGGTAACCCTTGGTTCTGTATTTGTATATATAAAAAACCTTAAAGCACTTATTGTATTTAGAAATAAAGAAGGGATGGTTTAGATGTTGGTTGTGAACAATGTAAGTAAAAGTTATGGCAAGTTTTTAGTTCTTAAAGGCATAAATATTGAATTTGCAAATGGTGTATATGGTTTATTGTCACCAAACGGAGCAGGGAAAACTACTTTGATCAAGATGCTGACTACCTTGATTTTTCCGGATGAAGGAGAAATACTTTATGATGGTACCGAAATCTCTGCAATGGGAGATGATTATAGAGACATATTAGGCTATTTGCCGCAGGAGTTTGGGTATTACAAAGATTACAGCCCTAAAAGATTTCTTCGCTATCTGTCTGCATTAAAGGGAATAGACAGAAAGAAAGCAGAAAAAAAGATAGAACAGCTTTTAAAATTAGTCGGTCTTGAAAATGTTGCAAATAAAAAGATGAGAAAGTTTTCGGGAGAAATGATTCAGAGAGTCGGTATAGCTCAAGCTATGCTAAATGATCCTAAGATTTTAATATTAGACGAGCCTACGGCCGGATTAGATCCAAAGGAAAGGGTACGCTTCAGAAATTTATTGGCGGAATTGTCCCGGGAGAGAATAGTTATTCTTTCTACCCATATTGTCTCTGACATAGAGTCCATAGCTAATGAAATAATTATGATAAAGGATAAGAAAATCTTATATAAGGATACTTTAAAAAACATATGCAAAATCCTTGAAGGAATGGTCTATGAAACAAAGGTTGAGTTTGATGAAGTTCCGAGCTTTAGAAATAAGTATTTTTCTCTCTCGGAAAAGCAAGAAGATGACAAGATGAAAGTCAGATTTATATCTGAAGATAGGCCGGAGAATTCCTGGGATTCTGTAAATCCAAGTATAGAGGATGTGTTTCTCTATGTATATAAAGATGAAATCATAAAAGAGGAGTAAATATCACATGAATATAAGGATAAATGAATTTAAAAAAGTTATAACTTCTCCGATTATAATAGGGCTTTTAATCCTTTTTATAATTTTTAATTCTACCATAATATTTAAAAGTTCATATATTAAAGAGGATTTAGAAGTTTTAAATAAGATTGTGAATAAATTCGGCTATAAAATAGATGACAAAATGATATCCGGATTTAAATCGTATTATGACAAAGGATTAAAGAGATTAAATATACTTGTAAACGAAAGGGAATCGAAAAATTACAATAGTGTATCGGAATTTTATGATGATCATAACTATGGCATTGAGGATATATACGATAAAGAAGAAATAGAATTTATCAGAGAACTGGGAATAGTAGAAGCCTATTATTATAAAATCGGAGAAATTGATGATGTCTATTCAAACATTGATATTATGGAAAAAGCCGAGAATGAAATAAGTAAATACGGACTCAAGGGAGAAGCTGCAAATACCGTAAGAAATGAGTATAGGGATTTTAATAAAAGATTTCATCAGTTGGTCAACAATAAAGAACATAAAAATTTGTTCTATATAGGTCAGATTTATAGAATGCATTCTCTATTGTTTAAAAGTTTATTTAAAAGCATTATATTTGAGATAATCATATTAACGGTGCTTATCACATCTTATTTGACAAACTATGAATTTGAAAATAATACAGAGGCCATAACTTATACCACAAGAAGGGGAAGAAATTTTATTCTGGACAAGATATCTGCGGCTATAGTTTCCAGTATATTGGCAGCGGGAATTATCTTGATTACCGGTTTAGGTTTGTACTTTATGACTTTTGACTACTCGAGACTTTGGAATGTTCCTATAAGCAGTTATTTTAACGCTGATTACGACTTCGTATATATGTCTTGGTGGAACATGTCCTTTGTACAATATTTATTTGCCGGTATAGGGGTGATTTTTGCGTGTATGTTACTTTTTATCGGAATCACTTTTATAATAGCAAGGGCAATAAAGAATAATTATATTGTATTCGTTATATTTGCCATAATATTCGGGTTGTTTTTAATTGTTCCGGGAATGGCTCCAAGAAACAGTAATGCTATATTTATAGGTGGGTTTACTCCTTTCTTTTTAATCATGAATCCTTTTATATGGTTTATGGAAAGCGGTGCTTTTACAACTTTTAAATATTATGAATTAGCTACAGTGGGTATATGGTCAGTATTGTTGCTGATTCTTGGGACTTTATCAATTAATAGATTTAAAAGACAAGATATAGCGAGGTGAAATAAATGGATATTATTTTAAACGAATTGAAGAAGATATTTAATATAAAGTCTGTCATATTGCTGATATTGATAAACATCATCATGTATTTTTTGTTTATCGAATTTGAAATAAGCGTATTTCCAAACGGCAGACCGCCCTTAGATATTTATAATATGTTTGTAGAGATGGAAGACGATTATGGAGAGTTTATGGATGAAGAGGAATTTAAGGATTTCAAAGTAAAATATGAAGAAGCCAAAAGGGAAGCGGATGGGTATATCCAATCGAAGGAAGATTTTAAAAGAGCAGGAATAATGAATTATGACGATTTTGTCAATATGGATACAAATAATAAAGAACTTAAAAAATTAAATAATGATGTAATCTTTAAAAGGAAAGTAGATGTATTTTGGGAACTGCCTTGGAGGGAAGAGTATATACAAGTCTATGGAAATAGAGAAGATTATATGATGAGTAAGGCATCAAATGAAAAACAAGAGGCAAGAATTAAGGAGATATTGGAAAAAAATTTAGAGACTTCTGTATTTACTGATGTGGTATTTTTTAATTATGATAATTTAATAAAACCCGTAGCGGCAACTATATTGCTAAGTGTAATGTTTATGATAACGCCGATATATTTAAGAGATAATAAAGACAGAATAAGCTATCTTCAATATACATCTAAAACAGGAAGAAAAATATTTAAAAAGAAGATAATTGCGGGGCTGTTGGCATCTGCTATAATTGTAACTTTACAGTTTATATGCTTTTTTAGTATATACTCTACAAATAATACATCCATGTTCTTTAATTCAAATATAAATTCAATATATAATTCCATTATTTCCTGGTATAATTTAACATTTATTCAGTATATATATCTTACGGTAATAGGAATTTATATATTATCCTTTACCCTTACACTGATATCCATGCTGGTTTCCAGTATAGGAAACAACTATATAACTTTAATCGGGATTCAATTGCCTATAGCGTTATTTGTTTTTGTAATATTATTAAATTATTTGATACATTATATGACAAGCATCTTTTATCCAAAATATTTTTTAGAATTATCTTATATTGCTTTGATGCTTATCAGCACTGTATCCATGATAGTGAGGTGGAGAAAAGAGAGAAAAACGGATATTTTATATTAGAAATAAGGTATGGGTGTAAAAACGGTTGACAATGCTTACAATAACCTGAGATAATAACATATTTCGCTTTTAGGTACATGATAACCCAACGGTTCGCATATCTGGTTTAATAACTTCTTAATTTCTATATATAGGGAATGATTTAGATTGATTATTGAATTTCCCCACTCAGGCATTGGATCTGCTTGGTTAGTGTGTATACGTTCAAGCATACATAGAAAATGTAAGGATATGTTAACAAAATAATTACTTGTATATGGTTTTGAAACTATTTTTTTCTTTACACCATCGCAAAAAGCCATGCAGGCATTCATTGCTACTGTTGAATCAATAGATGGAGTAAAATAAGAACATCTCTGCTTAATTAGGTTGAAAGCCTCATCATTTGTCATAACGGTATCTGATATTTCTGTTGTTGTTGTGAAACAATTCATATTTAAGAATGACTTTATTTTATTTAATCCTTCTTGCGTAAATACAGATTCTGCACCGATAAAAGGAACCCCGGGAATCTGAGGATTTATTCCGCCGACTATTAGTTTTACTCTTCCATGAAGATTTTGCACATATGTATTTATATCCTGATCGATTGCTAGTGCAATTATTTCAATACTAATATTTTGAGGCAATTTTTCTGCAAGTAATTGTTTTAATACAGAAGCACTTCCATATCCTGTTGTACAAACAGTAAGAATGACGTTTTTCATATCAGCCGACTTTTTACTGTTAGTTGACGGCAGACTTCCGGCCTTATTAACGGATTGTTTGAACTGATTAACAAAATATTCATAGTATGAACGATAAATTCTTTTGTAGACAGTATATAAGGAGTCCTCCGTAGAAAGTACAATTTTTGCCGCTTCTAATACTAAAATCGGGCTTACCAAGGGTATAATCTTACAAGGAATTCCCGTAGCATTAATCAAGTCATCCTCCATATTCACAAAAGATCCCATATCTACTAGAAGCAAAACACCTTTTCCTTTATTTACTTTTAAAACAAGTTTGCAAAGATCATTAAAAACGTCGGAAAAGGACTTTTGCAGTGGAGCATCGACAGCATAAACATAGTTTATGGACATTACCTCATTAACAAAGTTTGCAATACTGCTGGCAGTGGAAGTTCCATGGCCGACAACAATTAACCCGATCTCCATGGAAGAGTCCAAAGAAGAATCATGATGACTTAAAAACATAGCCCAGAATCCTAATTCGTCATCAGGAATTGACACTCCTAATTTTTGGGAAATTGGATTTTCAATTTCCTTTAAGAATTTAAATTCTCTTTCATGTACTTTGCGTATATTTTCTAAGTTGGGATTATAAATTATTTCACCGGTTTTTATTCTTTCTAAAAATTGTTGTATATGCAAAGTAAATGCTATAGACAGACTTTTAGAATATATCCTTTCAAGACGTTTAGAAGCAATTTCAAGAATTTCATCAGCTACTTCGCTGTAAATGGGAGAAATAATCGAATCTATTAACTTTGAGCCATAATCTTCAGAAACCA
The DNA here is from genome assembly GCF_900095615.1 of Sporanaerobacter sp. PP17-6a. Lineage (NCBI taxonomy): Bacteria > Bacillati > Bacillota > Tissierellia > Tissierellales > Sporanaerobacteraceae > Sporanaerobacter > Sporanaerobacter sp. PP17-6a. The sequence continues at coordinate 48,290 of NZ_FMIF01000001.1, forward strand.
TCATCCTCTGAATAATATTATTATGATATGAATCCAAGTCCTGAGCGACGCGCAGCTCCACTTCATTATTATTAAGATGTAAATTTCTGTAAGCTTGAATCTTTTTTTCAATAAAATAATATAAATTAATTGAGTATTTGTCTTCATCAGAAAGAGAGAGGGATTTATTGAAATTGTCGGGATAAAACATAAACCCTTCACTAAATATCTTTGAATCAAAGCGATTTTCCATATAATGTGCAGAATTTATTTGCTGGTAAACTTTCTGAGGAAGGTCGTATATATTTAGTTGTAGATGACGGAGTCTCTGGTCCGAACTTTCTGTACCAGTTATATTATTGTCATTATTAGATAAAAAACTAAGATAACTTTTTGCACAGGAAAGATTAATAATATTTCTAAGCTCCCCAATATTTCCTTTGCCAGTATAGTTAACCAGTAACTTTAAAACGTTACCAGAAACCCAGATAGGAAGATTTATTCTTTTTGCTTCCTGAACAATAAAAGAATTTACCAGTTGTAATCTTTCTTTAGGTGAACGCTCCGATAATTTTGGCACATATATATGAACCGGAATACGTCGAATAAATGTTTTCAGAAGAGATGTGGAGATATCTTCCGTAGTAGCACAAATTATCATCACATCCACATGACGATCGACAGTATCTCCTATTCTGCGAAAGGTACCCTTATCGATTAATGTAAATAACAGCTCTTGACCGGCTGAAGGAAGCCTATGCACTTCATCCAAGAAAAGTATTCCATGGTCGGCTTTCTCAACCAAGCCTTCCTTATCACTAAGGGCACCGGTGAAAGCACCCTTTGCGTATCCGAAGAGCTGTGAGAGAAGTAGCTGAGGGTTATCTGCATACTCGGCACAGCAGAAGGTTATAAAAGGAATGTTGTCGGATTTATTTTGGAAAGTTTTTTTATCCGAAATATATTGCCACATAGCCTCTGCTAAAAAATTTTTACCGACTCCCGTTTCTCCAGTGATAAGTGTGTTCAAACCGTGGGGAGGATAAGATGCAGCAGCTTTGGCCAATTGAAAAGCTGAACAGAGGCTTGGGCTGTTGTCTATTATATAATCTAAGGCATTATTGGTTTTGGACTCATGAACTTTGAGTCCTGTATCACATATATCTGCTTTATTTTCCGAAGGGAAAAATTCTACAGGTTTTTTCCCTTTTTTGATTAGCTTACCTGCTGAAAAAAGTTTGTTTAAGTCTGTAGATGCATCATTTCTGTTAATTCCCAGAGCTTCTGCAGCTTCAGAAGCCGTTATTCCGGAAGAAATACCGGAATTAAATCTTCGGCTACACTCATCCTTAACATATTCTTCTATTTTTTCTACCCTTCTCATCATAAAATCACCCTTTTCACCAAAATATAACAGATAAGGTTTTCCACACTTCTTTATATTAAAGTTATTCTTTTTTCATTACGGATAGTATTTATAGATTAGCTATGATTATTATTGTTGATAAATAGGCAAAACTTATGATTTTTATTTAAATAAACTATACCATACATCATAAAGCAAGACAATAGTTATTTATGGTAAAAGGGCAAAAGAGACAATATGTAATGAAATTTGACAGGGTTATACGACACGTTTTGGCATAAATATTGCTTTATATAAAGATAGTCGTATTAATAATTTTTATTGAAGAGAGGTGAATGTTATTAATAATAGCACTGTCTAAGACTGAAAATTTTGCTGAATATATAAATCAGCGGTAAATAGTAAACATTAATATTATTAGGAGGAGTTTTAAAATGGAAGGCAAAATGAAAGTAATGGTAATGGAGGATATAGGCAAGGTAACTATCAGAAAAATGGATATTCCTAAACCGGGGCCAGGACAGGTACTTGTAAGAATACATCAGTGTAATATATGTACGACAGATTGGCAAACTTGGAAAGGACTTAGGAAATCCATGGGAAGAAAATTTCCCTGGGCACCTGGACATGAAATGGCTGGAGAAATTGTTGAATTAGGAGAAGGGGTTACAAATCCGGCATTGAAAATAGGGACTCACGTTGTATTCGGCGGACAGGGCTCCAGAGGTTGCGGAGAATGCCATTTTTGCAGGTCAGGTCATCCGGATAGGTGTATAAATAAGCCTAAGGAAGTGGAATTTGGTGGAGTAAGCGGTTCCTTTGGATTCAGCCAATATGCGGCATATGAATCAGGAAGGTTGTATCCGGTAGACTCAAGTATTTCTTATGAAGAAGCGGGTTTTGTTGAACCGATATCTACCTGTATACATGGAGCTAAACGTATAAGAATTGCCCCGGGAGATAAGGTATTGGTAATAGGAGCCGGTAATTTAGGGTTGGTAAATGCACAGGTTGCAAAAGTTTTTGGCGGAGATGTTATTGTAAGCGAGATCAGCGAAGAACGCTGTCGGCTTGCTCAGTCTATCGGTCTTAAGACTGTAAACCCAATGAAAGAAGATTTAAACTCGGCAATCAAGGGGTTCACAAAGGGTATAGGAGTGAATGTTGTAATACTTGCTGTTGCCAATACAACGGTAAATGACCAGGCTTTAAAGGTACTTGCTCCCAGAGGAAGAATTCTCTTCTTCGCATCAGGGCATCCGGTACCGGAACTTAATGTAAATGCAAATCAAATTCACTATAAAGAGATGGAATTAATAGGAACATATAACTCTGATCCGTCGGATTATCAACTTGCAGCCGAATTTTTAGGTTCGGGAGTTGTTAAAGTAGACAAGATAATATCTCAGAAGATACCTATGGATGACTGCCAGCATGCCTTTGAGCTTGCATCTACCCCGGGGACCTATAGAGTGTCGCTAACTTTAGATTAATTTAGATAAAACTAATTCATAAGTAAATAAGGAGGAAAATTGTATGTTTGTTTCAATGGATAAAATATTGAATAAAGCTGCTGCAGAAGAATATGGGGTTGTAGCACCTAATGTATATAATTTGGAGACTGTGGGGGCGGGTTTTAAAGCTGCAATAGAGCTTAAATCTCCGTTAATAATGGATGTTTACGATGCTTTAGATCTTGAGCTTATTGCAGAAGCAGCAAAGTTTTTTAGCAAGAGATATCCGGAAGTTACCGCAGCATTAAACCTCGATCACGGTAAAAGTTATGAGGTTGCGGTTAAAGCAATTAGGTATGGTTTTACCTCTGTAATGGTAGATAGATCAAGCTTGGCCTTTGAAGATAATATAAAACAGGTCAGGGAAATTGTTAAAATGGCTCATGCAATCGGTGTCTCGGTAGAATCTGAATTGGGACATGTCGGACAAGGTATAACTTACGATAATGATAGAGATAATGGTCTCACGAAAGTTTCTGAAGCCGTAGAATATATAAACAAAACAGGTGTCGACTGCCTTGCAGTTGCAGTAGGAACAGCCCACGGAAGATATGTAGGAACACCTCATCTTGATTTTGAAAGGTTAGCAGAACTTAAAGCAATATGCAAGGTGCCTCTGGTTCTTCACGGTGGCTCATCTTCAGGGGATGAAAATCTGAAAAAAGCCGTCGAGACCGGCATAACGAAAGTAAATATAGGTACGGACTTAAAAACCGCCGGAGCCTTAGGGGCTAAAGAATATCTTGAAAGAACAGAGTTTCCGAGTCTTATTGAAATGATTGATTGTGGAGTTGAGGGATATAAAGAAAAGATTAAACATTATATGGTCCTTTTCGGATGTAATAATAGGGGATAGATTTACGACTAGTCGTGGAAAATTATGCGGAGGTATTATTAAATTTTTATAAAAATAAATCCTTTAAGGCCTTATATTAAAGATGATACCGAAAGTGGAAGGGAGTGACAAATAGTGAAAAGTAATTGCCCTTACGAAATAAAGGCTGATTTACCCGGCATAATCGTTATGAGCCATGGGCCGTTAGCATTGGCATTAATTGAATCCACAAAGTTAATTGCAGGAGAATCCGAAAATTTGGCAGCTTTTTCATTGGAAGCCGGAGATACAGCTGAAAATTTCAGAAATGAATTTATTGAGACTTTGAAAAAGTTTCCCAAAGGTTCGCTTGTCCTTTTGGATATTACGGGAGGAACTCCCTTTAACCAATTAATTTTATCAATTAAACAATATGACGTAGAAGTTTTATCATTAAGCGGCGTTAATTTGCCTATGGTAATCGAGGCAGTATTTGCACGAAAGTCTATGTCAGGAAAAAAATTGCTTAAACAAATAGAAAATGCCGGAAGGGAGGGGATAAAGAATGTGACGGAATTCATAGAAGAATTTAATAAAAAAAACGAAAAAGCGTAACGGAGTCAAGTGGTAGGAATATTTTGTTAATCGTAAAGATCGTTATAACTAATATTTAATTAAATGAAAAGAATAGGAGGAAAGGATATGACAGTATTACAATCGATTTTATTGGGCGGCTGTTATTGGCTTAGTTCGATTTATCTTGGAACCATTACCGAATCTTTTTTTAGATTTCCGTTATGTAATGTTCTTTTAGTCGGATTAATCCTTGGAGATGTTCCAACGGCAATGATAATCGGAGCTACTATAATGCCTGCATATTTAGCTTTTATAAATGCGGGGAGCGTGGCACCTGCAGATCAGGCAGCAGCAGGTATTGTACCTGCGACATGTGTTATTGCCTATGGAATGAATCCCGATGTGGCAATAGCATTAGCTGTGCCTGTTTCATTGTTATTCGCACAACTTTGGACCCTTAATAAAAGTTTATATTCATTCTGGTACAGCTTTGCGGATAAATGTGCCGAAAAGCTTAATTTTAAAGGGATAACTTTAGCTCATATAGTATTCCCGGCTGTTCAGAAGATCATTACCATGTGGATACCTATGAGTTTAATTCTTTATTTCGGCGGAAGCTGGCTTTCTAATGCGGCTTCAGTACTACCGGCTACGGTGACGGCAGGATTGGGTGTGGTAAGTAAAGCAATGCCTGCGATTGGATTTGCTATGGTTATGAAAATGATAGGCCGCAGCGATTTAATGCCGTTTTTCTTTGTAGGTTTTTTCTTTGTTCAATATACGCAGGTAGGAACAATGGTAGTAGCCATAGTTGCTATATTTATCGCATATCTTGATTATCGCTATGGAACCAAGGACAATAATAATGAGGAAGGGATTTTTGACCTTCTTAAAAAGAGGAACGACGAAAGATCTGAAGAATATAAAGTGGTGACTAAGAAGGATATTACTACCTGTTATCATCGTTGGTGGATTACCGCTTTCATGTCAGACGGTTTTGAAAGGATGAAGGGGCTTTGCTTTGCATGGTCCATACTCCCTATACTTAGAAAAGTATATAAAGATAAGCCGGATGAATTACGTAAAGCTATCCAAAGACATTTGCTGTTTTACAATACAGAGGCATCTATAGGCGGCACTCTTATAGAAGGTATAGTTATTTCTATGGAGGAACAGAAGGCTAGAGGAGAAGACGTTCCTGAAGAAACAGTAATTAACGTAAAGAATGCTTTAATGGGACCTTTTGCCGGTATTGGCGATACTATTAATCTTGTTAATTTAAGACCGCTTATTTTATCGTTATTTGTTGCCTATGGCTTAAAAGGATATTGGTGGGCTGCAGTAGTTCCGATACTTATTCTTCTTGCGATTACTCAATTTGAAGGTTATAATTTGGTTCATTTGGGATATCGGCTTGGGACAAGGGCAGCAAGTAATTTGCTTCAGTCAGGACAGATACAAAAGATTATATCGTTTTTTGGCGTTTTAGGCTTATTTGCAATGGGTGGAATGTCAGCATCAATGGTTAAGGTAACACTTGGTATTATGATACCTACAGGCGGGACACCTTTGAACCTTCAGACAGGATTATTGGATGCAATATTACCCGGTATACCTGTACTTGTTGTAATCCTATTGTTGTATAAATATCTTAAAAAAGGCGGAAAAATGTTAAATGCAATGCTTGCACTATTAGTTGGTACTTTTATATTAGGTTTTCTTGGTATTCTTGTATAATCCGATAAGTTTTAGTTCGTATGTTCAGATGGATTGTTTCTAAATTTTAGAGACAATCCATCTGATACATGTAATAACGGTGAGATTATTAAAAAAATTAACAGAGTATCAAAAAGAGGTGGAATAATGAAAATAAAATTAGCATTAGGTACTAAATTGGAGCAACCTTATTATGACAGAGTAGCTGAAGTCTGTGACATTAAAAAAGTCGGAAGTTTATTGAATGAAGGAGTTGTAGGAGAGGAAGAGTTGATGGAACAATGCATGGGATGTGAGATAATATATATCGGTTCAGACTTGGTTACCCGCAGATGTTTAGAAAAGTGGAAAAGTGCCGGATTAAAACTTTTAGGCTGTGGTCGTGGCACTCCGGTAAATGTTGATTGTCAGGCAGCCCGGGAATTGAATATTCCGTTGGTTTATTGCCCGGGAAGAAATGCGCAGTCCGTAGCTGAATTTACAGTGGGATTGATGCTTGCCCTTGTAAGAAATATCGGAATGAGCTGTAGCAAAATAAATGATGGTACGCTTTTGGGAGACAAAGTAGAGGATATATACAGGACTGAGGGAAAAAAAGATGTCTTATGGAAAAATGATAAAATTTTTGTAAGGGATATAATACCGTCAGGTCAGGAACTATATGGGAAAACTTTGGGAATAGTCGGTTTCGGAGCCATAGGTTCTAAAGTTGGAAAAATCGCAAAAACTTTTAATATGGATGTTAATGTCTATGATCCGTTTTGTCCCGAAAAGATCATAGAGGAGGCAGGTGTAAAACCTTGTAATTTAGAAGAATTATTGATAAATTCCGATATAATAACTATTCACCTTCCGGCAAATGACTCCACTATAGGTTTAATAGATTCTACCTGGTTTGAAAAGATGAAACCGACGTCATTTTTAATCAATACATCAAGAGCCAGTGTTATAGAACAGAAAGCATTGATCAAAGCCTTGGATAATAATCAAATAGCTGGGGCGGCTATGGATGTCATGTGGATTGAACCTTGCCCTAAAAATCATCCTCTTTTACACAGAGATAACGTGATAATAACACCTCATATTGCCGGCTGGACATATGACGTTTATTTATGGCAGTCCCGTATGATATGCGACGAAATTATCAGATATGTAAATAATCAGGAACCGCAGCTTGTATGGAAAAAGTAAATATATATAAAAGTGGAAAGTATTCTTAAGGAGGAATGGAACAGATGGCTGAAGTAAGTTTAGTACGTATTGATAGTAGGCTGATTCATGGGCAAGTGGTTACAATGTGGGTTAAAGTTACGGAAGCAAAAAAAATCATTATTGTTGATGATAATATTGCTAAGGACCCATTGATGACTCAGATATATACTATGGCTGCCCCCCCTGGAGTCAAAGTTGAAACCATTACTGTTGATCAAGCAGTTTCTTTATGGAAAGAGGACAAGTTTGGAAAAATCGGTCCGATTTTAGTTTTATTTAGCGGAGTTTCTACGGCTTATAAATCATATATTAAAGGCTTTGATTACAGTAAGTTGCAAGTAGGCGGAATCGCAGGCGGTCCAGGAAGAATAGCTGTGGAAGGCACCATAGCACTAAATGAAAGTGATGCAAAAATGCTAAACGAAATGGAGAAGAAAGGAATGGAGATAATATTTCAAATAACTACTGATACAAAGATTAAAACATGGAAAAGCATAAAGGATAAATATTTTAAGAGTATATAAGAATGTATTTATAAAAAGGAGTGTAAGTATAATGTGTAATGGAATACAAAAAGCGAAAGAAGAGATAATGTGGGGAGTAAAAATGATGGCCGAAAGGGGTTATTCCTTAGGAACTGCAGGAAATATCAGTGCAAGAGTAGAAGGAGAAAATATGTTTGTAATAACTCCTTCCTCAAGGGCATATGCAACTCTTGCTGCTGCTGATCTTTGTGTAATAGACATGGAAGGAAATATTGTTGATGGAAAATACAAACCTTCTGTGGAAGTTACTATGCATAGATATATTTTTTTAGAAAGACCGGAAGTTAATGCAATCATACATTCTCATTCAAAGTATGGTACATTAATTGGTTCCATAGAAGGTGTTAGCGAATTGCCAATTATTGATTTGGAGAGCGTAAGTTATTTGGGCGGTGAGATACCTATAGCTCCTTTTGCACCTGCCGGTTCTTTAAAGCTTGCTGAAAACATAAGAAAATCAATAGGAACAAGAGCAGGCATTATTATGGAAAACCATGGTGTCATTGGGGTAGGAATTACAATGGAAAAAGCAATGATAGTTAATGATAACATTGAAAGGACGAGTGAGCAGTATTTAATACTATTGGCAACGGGGAAGAACATTAAACCATTACCGGATGATTATGTTCAAAAAGTAAAAGAAATATCTTTAAAAAATAGAAAAGTAATATAAAAGAAAGGAAGAATAGGACAATTATGAAAGCATTGATGAGGCTAACGGAAAAAGCTTATGATATGAATGTGGTAGAGATCCCCGAACCGGTTGTTGATAAAGATAATTGGGTTAAAGTAAAGGTTGCTTATGCCGGAGTATGCGGCGGTTCGGATATTAAATTAATGAAAGTTGATGCGGTTGGAGATTCTGCTAAGCTTAAACCGCCGGTAATCTTGGGTCATGAAGCCAGTGGAATTGTTGTGGAAGTGGGAAAAAGTGTAACTCGTACGAAGGTAGGGGATAAAGTTGTCTATGAGACAACCGTTGATAACTGTGGTGCCTGCCGTTATTGTCATTCCGGAGATTGGAATATGTGCCCTAGCAGAAAAGGGCTCGGCTCTGCTATAAACGGTAGCTTTGCAGAATATGTAATCGTGCCTGAAAGAAATATCAGATTACTCCCTGAAAATGTGTCATTAAAGGTTGGTGCCCTTGCCGAACCATTAGCTTGTGCCTACCATATTGTTTATGATAGGGGACATATTCATAGTGGCGAAAATATTGTAATCATAGGTCCTGGGATAATAGGTTTGTGTTGCTCTTTGGTAGCTTTAGCCGCCGGTGCTAAGGTGATTATGATAGGGACAAGGCATAGCAGTCATAGATTAGAAGCTGCTAAAGAATTCGGCTGTTCCGTTCTTACTAATGATATAGACAATTTAGATGAAAGAGTGAGAGAATTATGCAGTGGAGATTTAGCCGATATTTCGGTAGATGCTATAGGTTCAAATCAGGCTTTTGATACGGCCTTGCACCTTGTCAGAAAAATGGGGCGTATTGTTATAGGCGGAGTGCCAAGTCTGGAGTCAAATATGTATACGGTCGATATGTCATATATTTATAAAAATCAGTTGTATATTACTGCAGGCCGCAGTTCAAGGCCGTCCAGCTGGACGGGGGCTCTGAATGTTCTTTCCAGGTATCCTGATAAATTTGAGAAATTGGTCAGTAAATGCTTTCCTATTGAAAAATGGCAGGAAGCTTTTGATGCTACAATAAAAAAGGACGTTCTTAAAGCAATGATAAAATTCGATATATAAGGAAGCAGAAAACGGAGGAGAGAAAAATGAGTAAGTTTAGAATAGTACCTGATATATATGAGTTTGATACGTTTAAAGAATTTACAGAGAATTTTCCTATAGATAAAGAAGATTTACTTGTTACACAAAGATTTATTTATGAACCTTTTATGAAAGGCCTCAACCTCTCTTGTAAGATAATATTTCAAGAAGAGTTCGGAAACGGTGAGCCGTCGGATGTGATGGTAGATGGGATATTAAAAAAGACAAAGGGAATGAGTTATAAACGTGTTATAGCTGTAGGCGGGGGAACCGTTATAGATATATCAAAATTATTATCCCTTAAATTTTTTGAATCCGCAGAAGAAATTTTTGATGACCCGTCCAAAATTATTCGGGAAAAGGAATTAATATTGATACCGACTACATGCGGTACAGGAAGCGAAGTTACAAGGTCGGCGATAATCACATCCGTACAGAGAAAAACAAAGGTCAGAATGGCTTATGACGCTTATTTTGCAGATGCCGCGGTGCTCATACCTCAGCTGATATCAACTTTGCCTTATAGATTTTTTGCTTACAGTTCTATTGATGCTTTAATCCATGGTGTAGAATCATTTTTATCACCCAATGCTACTCCTTATACGGATATTTTTGCAATGGCTGCCATTAGAACAATAGTAAAAAGTTTTCTTGTAATAGCCAATGAAGGGCAGGAAAAGAGAAAAGATATTGAAAAAGATGTTTTGTTGGCAAGCGATTATGCGGGAATTTCTTTTGGCAATGCAGGTTGCGGTGCGGTACACGCCCTTGCATTTCCGCTGAGCGGAAGATATCATGTGGCACATGGAGAAAGTAATTATCAATTTTTCTGTGAAGTTTTAAGAAAATATTATTCCAAGAATCCTGAGGGGAAGATAAAAAATTTGTGTAAATGTTTGACTGAAATTTTAAATTGTAATACTGATAATGTTATTGATGAATTAAGCAATTTACTGAATAAAATCTGGCCGGTAAAAAAACTGAGGGATTTTGGAATGCGTGAGAATGAAATAAAGGAGTTCGCGGAAGAAGTATACAATGAATTGCAGTCTGTTTTAGCTACAAGTTATATACCGTTGGCTAAAGAAGAATTAGAAGAAATTAATAGAAATCTATATTAGGCATGAATATATAATATTTCCTATGACGATAAGGGATTATTTATAAAGATGGGAGAGAAGAATATGGATTTAGGTCATAGAGGAAAAACGGTAATAGTTACCGGAGGGTCTAAAGGCATAGGCTCAGGGATTAGTGAGGCATTCGCTAAAGAAGGTGCAAATCTTGTTATAAACTATCATAGTGATTCCACAAACAGTGAAGCCTTTTCTAAAGAACTGATGAACAGATATGACTGTAAGGCTATATGTGTACAAGGCGATGTAGGAAACGAAGCAGATGTTAAGAGTATCTTTGATGCTGCGGAAGAATACTTTGATAGGGTAGACATACTTATAAATAATGCCGGCAAGGTATATACGAATAGGGTTACGGATATCAGTTTGGAGGAATGGAACAAATGCTTAAAAGATAATTTGACAGGACAATTTTTGATGTCAAGGGAATTTGCCCGCCGAGTTGTTCCCAAAAAGCAGAAAGGATGGATTGTTAATGTTGTTTCAAAAGCCGCTATGATGTCAACTACAAAAGGCCGTCTTGCTTATGTGAGCAATAAGGCAGGCGAGTGGGGCTTGACTCACGCATTGGCCGTGGAATTAACGGAGTATGGAATTCGTGTAAACGGAGTAATGCCGGGGCATGTTATGAATTCAAGATTGGTTAAAGAAATGGAAAATAACCCGGAAGGATTTAAACAGCGTATTAACCGTTCACCCATTAAACGTGTGGGCGAGCCCTGGGAAATTGGAAATATGGTAGCTTTTTTGGCAAGCGAACAGTGTGCCCTTGCGGTCGGTTCTGTGGTTGATGTAACGGGAGGATTGCTATTGGGTTTTTAAGATTATAATGGATATATTATGGTTAATGGGAATGATGAAGCAGTGTAAAAAAGCATATTTTTGTAAGAAGAAATTCTCTTTTTTGGCGAAAATCACAATAAGATTTAAGTCAGAAAGGAGAATTTTTTATGCCAATATTTTATTTTGGATTTTGAAAAATATTGGCATATTTATGAGAAATAAGAAGGAATATATGGGATGATGTAGAATATTTATAATATGTTGTTATTTATGCAAATTTAAGAATATAGATTTTAGAGGTTATAGATATTCAAATAAATGTAAAAAATCATAATTTTCAGTGAAAACTTTATGCAAAAATAAAAATTCAGAATATATTAAGAAAGTATTTACCAGAAATTCTAATATAGTTCTATTAACTAAATTCAGATAAAAATACAAATTTACATTCTATTATTAGTTCTATTAATATATTTACTATATTTATTAATATAGCATAATTATTTAAAAAGGTAAATGTTAAAAATATGATAAGTTGTTTCAGTTGTAAAACCATATGTGCACAGAATATTTTTACTATCTAAGTAAACTAAATTTTTGAGCAGTTAAATGTTTGATTTGTAAAATCTAAATGATAAGTTGTATAATGAATTGCCCAAATAAATAAAAAAAAGACCCATAGAGGTTAGAAACCAGTTATAATGAAGTTGAGAACACAACACAATGACTGGAGGAAACCACTATGGATCAAAATAATAGTACCACAAATAAAAGAAGATGGAAACAGATTTTGGAAAAAGAAAGATATCAAATTGAATCCCTATTAAAAGCGGGGTTAACCCCACTTTTAATAGGGATTCAGATGGATCGTGACAGCAGAAGTATAGAATGGGAAATAAAAAGAGAAAGTAATAGTAGCCTGACAAAAGAGATTAGGTATTGTGCAGATGTAGGACAGCGTGTTCACGAGGAATGTGCAGCTAATAAAGGAAGATGTCTTAAAATAGGAAAAGATCACAAATTAGTTAGCCACATAGAGAAAAAGATTAAAGATGAGAAATATTCTCCGGACGCTGTAATAGGAGAAATAAAAGAAAAAGGTTTTGTATTTGAAAGTTACATTTGTACAAAGACGCTATATAATTATATAGACAAAGGATTGTTTCTAAAATATTAGTAATAAGGATTTACCGGTAAAGAAAAATGGTAAAAAGCGAGAATATAAGCGAGTGAGAAAAGCAGCCCTTAATAATCTGAAAGGAAGAAGTATAGAACAACGTCCGGAAGAAGTAAAAAAAAGGGACGAATACGGGAACTGGGAGATGGATAGCGTTGTAGGCAGTGGTAAAGCATGTTTGTTGGTATTAACAGAAAGAAAAACCCGTCAGGAAAAGATATTTAAAATGAATAATAAAACTCAGGAAGAAGTGAAGAAAGTAATAGATAGAATAGAGAGAGAATATAAAGATGAATTCAGTAATATTTTTAAAAGCATAACGATGGATAACGGAGGAGAATTTCTAAATAAAGATGGAATAGAAAGAACATGCCTTAAGGATGGGAAAAGACGAACGACATGTTACTATGCACACCCATACAGCGCATGGGAACGAGGATCAAACGAAGTGGCCAACAAACTGATCAGGCGATTTGTTCCTAAAGGAACAAATATAGATAAACTAAAAGAATCAGAGATAAAAAGGATAGAAAATTGGATCAATAACTATCCTAGACGTATGTTTGGATATAAAAGTGCGAATCAAATGGTAATTTAATATAACTGGCAAAATTTTACTGGGCAATTAAACTTGCAATTTATATTGTAAAATCTAAATTTAAAAAATTGTTGACATATACAAATTTATATTGTATATCTAAGATATTAAGATAAAATTACAATGGATAAAAGGAGGTGAATTAATATGAGAATTATTGTAGAATTTTTGTTAGAAAAAGGCAGCATTGACAAAGATAAAAACAGAATATTTATCTCTATTATTAAAAGTAACTTAGAAAGTTATAATAAAAATTATTACAAAAAATTGTTTGAAAGTGGAACTGCAAGAAAATCATATTGTTTTGCATTATATATGAAAGATGCTGAATTTACAAGGGACAAAATTATAATACCAAGTAAAAAAATAATTTTTAAGTTTTCGACGTCAAATTTAGAGGATTCTATACATTTTTATAATGCTTTTTTGCAGAATGTTAAGAGAACTTATAAGATCAAGGAAAACGTTTTAAAACTCAATAAAATAAATATAATGAGAGAAAAGAAAATATATGATAATCAGGCGTCGTTTACTTCTTTATCTCCCGTTGTAGTTAGAGAACACAATGGAGATAATAAAAAAACCTGGTATTTTTCTTTGAATGATGAGAATGGAAGAATATTATTTTTGAACAATTTGAGGATTCAACTGTTAGAAGAATTTGGACAAGATCGTATTCTTGATGTTGAAGAGACAAAAGTTGAAGTTTTAAGCAATAAGAATGTAAAAGTTAAAAATTATGGAATTGAAGTTTTAGGCAATTTATGCAAAATAAATATATATGCCAAACCATACATATTAGATTATATGTATAAAAGTGGAGTGGGAGGGCTTAAAAGTTCCGGGTTTGGAATGTTAGATTTATTATAGGAGGTGATAGATTGAGTGGGAAAATTAGATTTTACCTGGATGACTGGTTGTTTAACAGTGGATTAGTTGGTTTTTATAATATATTAAAAAAATCTGAAGATTCAGTTGTAGTTGGCAAAGATTATTTGGAATTTGAAATTGAAGTATTAGAAAATTTTGAGGAAAAGTATTTTAATTATTTTATCTCTACTTATGAGAAAAATCTGACTTGGTATAAAATCATTTCTTTTGAAAATACAATTAAATATTATGAGGAGAAACAATTTGAAGGATTTGATGACAAAGCACTTAAAACCTTAAATAAATACATCTCTGATGTTGCCAAAAAATTCATAAAGAGTAACAGCTATTTGGCTGCTTTTGAATTTCTGGGAACGAAGGAAGAAATGTTATCTTTGGAAAAGCAGCTTACACCATTGAAGGTAAAAAAAAACCAAGACTTAAAGGATATTATTCCGGATGTGAGAAATACTTTTGATGTTTTGAAGGAAATTATTAATTATTTAAATAGAAGAGATGTCAAAAAATATGTGGCAGCAAAGAATGTAATATATTCCATTATTAACAAGGCATGGAATGGTATATGTTTTTTAAATCCTCAGACAAAAGAAAAGGATATGTACAAGGATTATAAAGAATATTTTGTAAAGCCCGCAATGGATTATTTTAATGAAGACAAGTCAAAGTACAAATATGATTGCTTTACATGCGATGAAAAAATAAAGGATATGACAAATGACCTTGGCTTTTTAAATGCTATTGGGTTTGATGTGAAGCGAAAGGCATCTCATGTTTGGAATTTCAACAATGATATATCTGTATGCCCTTTGTGCAAATTAATATATTCTTGTGTACCGGCGGGTTTTTCTTATGCTATTGATAGCGGAATATATGTAAATGACAACTTTTCTATGTCAAATGCAATTGGTATTAATAGTAAAATTAAAACGGAAGTTTTGGAGACAACGGATACTAACAGATCATTAACATACAGGGCATTGGTTGAGTCTATAAAGGAACAATTTACAGAAAGCACTAAATATGAATTGGCAGATGTGCAAGTAGTCAGGTATGTGAACGAAAAATATAGATTTAACATTTTGACAAAAAATATATTGGAATTAATTTATAAGTGCAAAACTGAACTGAATAATTTAATATCAAGCGGATATAAGGAAATCAACACATATTTTAATATTTATGATATAGTATTGGACAGTTTATTTAACAGCCAGAATTTGTACTTATTAATGCATAAGATGCTTCTGTACAAATTGACGGATTATAACAATTGTTATTTTTATGGGAAACAAATAAATAGCGTAATGAAGATTAACTATAATTTTATGAGGAGGTTAGGATACATGGAAAAAGTAAAAAACTATATTGTAGATAAAGGCAGAGATGAAGGAAAAAATTTGCGTTTAGGTTATGGGAAAAATACAGATAAACTAAGCGGTATATCATATAGACTTTTAAATGCCTTGAAGGTAAATGATGTAGACATGTTTATGGATACAGTACTTAATTGTTATTTATATGTTAAAAAATCGGTCCCCCCAATATTATTGGAAGTTTTAAAAGATGAGGATGCTTTTAAAACAGTAGGTTATGCTTTTACCAGCGGATTAATAGAAGGTCAAGATAATATAAAAAATATGGAGGTAGGAAAAGATGATAAATAATTTAAAACCGAAGGGTTTAGCTATTTCTATGATTATTGAGGCGGAGAGTGCAAATTATGGTGAAGGGGTTGGAAATGTTGCTTCACTGAAGAAAATGTCAAGAGGAAAAGGTAACCAGTATACTTATATTTCTAGACAAGCACTGAGATATAACATTGGAGAACAATTGGGGGAAAAATATGCACCTGTTAAAGCCGAAGGTAGTGGAGAGAAAAAGGTAATTCAATTTGATGAAAGTGCAACTATTGATGAATATCCAGAAATAGATTTTTTTGGATACTTAAAGACTGAAAAAGGTACCGGAGGAAAAAAACGTTCAGCGAAGATCAGAATATCAAATGCAATTTCTCTTGAAACTTTTAAAGGCGATTTGGATTTTTTAACCAACAAAGGATTGGCAGATAGACTTAAAGATGATATGAATATTGCTCAGGCAGAAATACACAGGTCTTATTACCGTTATACGATTGTTGCTGATTTGGATCAGATAGGAATTGATGAAGAATATAGTATAGAATTACCGAATAGTGAAAAGACAAGGCGGGTTAAAAAACTTCTGGATACTGTGGCTTTTTTGTATAGAGATATAAGGGGTAGAAGAGAAGATTTAAAACCTTTATTTGCTATAGGAGGAGTATATGATATTAAAAATCCTGTTTTTCAAAATGTAATAAATATTAAAGACAACAGGATTTTAGTAAACCAAATACAAGGAGTTCTATATGATAATATAGCAAAAGATACTTATTGTGGATTAGTAGAGGGAAAATTTGACAATGACAATGAAATAAAATCAAAACTTAAATCTTTATCAATGCCTGAGTTTTTTAATAAACTTAAAGCAAAGGTAGATGATTACTATGAAGGGAATTAGAATTAAATTACAGCAGGATATGGTGAATTATAAAAAACCTAACAGTTTTCAGTTAAAAGAAACTTATCCTTTGCCGCCTTATTCTACAATAATAGGTATGGTTCATGAGCTATGTGGATTTAAAGAGTATAATGATATGAGAATAAGTGTGGTAGGAAAGTATAATTCTAAGGTTAATGATCTCTATACGAGATATGAATTTAGTAACGGCAAAAAGTATGAAAATGGCAGACATCAGTTAAAGGTCGGAGAATACGGCATAAGTAGAGGTGTTTCTACTGTTGAACTGTTGGTTGATGTGGAGCTTCTAATACACATTATACCCATAGATCAAAATCTTGTTGAAAAAATAGAAAAAGCTTTTTTGTTTCCTACGGAATATCCTTCTCTAGGTAGAAGAGAAGATATAGCTATAATCAATGGAGTCAAAGTTGTAGATATAATAGAGGGTAAAATTAAGGATACAGTTCGTTTGGATGAACATCTTGGTAAAGGTTACAGCGCATATATACCAATAAAGGAACTGGAGAAAATAAGACTTAAAAACAAAGAAGAAGGCGTAAGTATATCAGGTACGAGATATAAATTAAATAGAAATTATGAATTGCTCAATTTAGGTACTTCCAAAAAACCTAAGATTATTAGGAAATGGAATAAGGTAGAGGTTATATACGGCGGCAATATATCGGTTTTAAGAAAAAAAATTGTTACAATGGACGAAGACGGGAACGTATTATTTGCTATCTGATGGGAGGAATATCTATGAAAGAATTTTTGGCAAAGACTAATCCCAAAGAAACTATACAGGAACATACTGATCAATTGCTGAAAAACTATAATTTACTAAAGTCAGCATATCCTAATCTAAATGTAGATTGGGATATGCTGTATATGGCATGTGTATATCATGATTTGGGCAAGATCAACAGAAAATTTCAAAATAGGTTAAAACATGGGAAAAGAGATGATTCAGAAATACCTCATGGCATATTGAGTCTGGCTTTTATAAATTATGAAGAGCTCGAGAGCAATGGATATAGTGAAGAAGATATATCAGTGTTATTTCATACAGTAGGCTATCATCACGACAGAAAACTTGATTTTAGTCTTAAAGATGTTGATGATGAAATTGAGTTGATGCAAAATGAGATTGATGATTTTAAGTATGACAAATTTAAAGAAGTGATGTTGAATGATACTATAGAAGAAGAGTTCTTTATTTTAAAAGATAGGATATATAGAAGGAATGGAGAAGAAAAATTTTTTAAGTATATTATGCTTAAAGGATTGCTAAATAGAATTGATTATGCCGCCAGTGCCCATCTGCCTGTGGAAAATAAAAATAATTTCTTATTAGAAGGGATGGAAAATCTATTAAATAATTGGAAAAGAAAAAATCCAAACTCTGAATGGAATAAATTACAAAAATTTATGATTGAAAATAGAGACAAGAATACTATTATAGCAGCCCAAACAGGAATGGGTAAGACGGAAGCAGGTTTACTGTGGATTGGAAACAATAAAGGTTTTTTTACACTGCCGATTAAAACAGCAATAAACTCTATATATAAAAGGATTGTAGAAAATATTGTGACCGATAACTTTAGCAACAAGGTAGGTCTTCTGCATTCTGACATAATGAGCATATATCTTAATACCCAAAGAGAAAAAGAAGTAGAAATAGATATACAAGAATATTTCAATAAAACGAAGCAACTATCTTTGCCTTTGACTATATGTACTATTGATCAAATCTTTGATTTTGTTTACAGGTATAAAGGCTTTGAGCCTAAGCTGGCAACTCTGTCATATTCTAAAGTTGTTATAGACGAAATACAGATGTATTCTCCTTTGCTTTTATCATATTTGATAGTTGGTATAAAATATATAACTCAGATAGGTGGTAAATTTTCTATTTTAACAGCTACACTTCCTAAATTTATAGTTGAAATTTTAAAAGATGAAAAAATAGAATTTGTATATCCAAAAGAAGGGCCTTTCATAGATACCACAATGAATAGACATAGAATAAAAGTTATACAAGAAGATATTAATTCTGAGTATATAAAAAAACTGTATAATAAAAATAAAGTATTGGTTATATGTAATACGGTGAAAAAGACACAGGAAATATATATTAATCTTAAGAAAGACAAAGTTCAAAATATAAACCTTTTACATGCGAGATTTATATTAAGTGATAGAAAAGATAAAGAAAAAAAGATAACAGATCTTGGGAAAAAAGAATCTAAAAATTATGGCATATGGATTTCGACTCAAATTGTTGAAGCCTCTTTGGATATTGATTTTGATTTATTGATTACGGAATTATCTGATTTGGCTGGACTATTCCAAAGAATGGGAAGATGTTACAGAAATCGTGAACTTGATAATGATGAATTTAATTGTCATGTTTTTATAGGTACTGATGATAAAAAATGCAGCGGTGTAGGTAGGATTATAGATAAAGACATATTCAATTTGTCAAGAAAATATATCATAAATAAAAAGGGAATATTTACTGAACAGGAAAAAATGGATATGGTAGATGAAGTATATTCAATGGATAAATTAAAAGATACTGATTATTATAAAGAACTTTGTAAAAATATAGATTACTTACAAAGTATAGAGGATTTTGAAAAGGAGAAATCAGAAGTACAAAAAAAATTTAGAAACATTGACAGTGAAACGGTTATTCCATTAAAAGTTTATGAAGAAAATATAGATATAATCAATGAATGTATTACAATTGTTAACCAAAAATTTGATGAATGTATGAATGAAAGAGAAGAAAAAGGCTTGAAACTCAGGAAGATAAGTTCAAAAGATAGACTTATGGGTTTCACCGTTAATATCAGGGGTGAAGAAGTGAAGGATTATAAAGAAAAAGAGTTAAGAATAAACAAATATGAAAGTATACCCATAGTAAGATGCAAATATGACAATGAAATTGGTATTTTATTTTCAAATGAAGACAAAAATAAAAATATTAGATCCACCAATATGTTTTAAGAAGGTGTATTATGAAAAATATAACCGGTGTAATGGTATATTATTATTTTGTTTGCAAAAGGAAATTATGGTATTTCAACAAAGAAATTAATATGGAATTTAACAGTGAGCTTGTTGGCATGGGCAAGTTAATTGATGAAAATTCTTACGGGCGAGAAAAAAAGAGTATTTTGATAGATGAAACTATTAATATAGATTTTTTAAAGGATTGGAAAATTATACACGAAATTAAAAAATCTAAGAAGATTGATGTTGCTTCAAAGTGGCAGCTAAAATACTATATTTGGATACTGAGAAATAAAGGTGTAGATATTGAAAAGGGGGTTTTGGATTATCCGCTCTTAAGGAAAAGAGAAGATATTTTTTTAACAAAAAAAGAGGAAGAGGGGTTGTTGCATGTACTTGATGATATTCAAAATATTATTGCAATGGACTTACCTCCGGAGATAATTAATAAAAAAACATGTAAAAAGTGTGCTTATTATGAGATTTGTTTTATATAAGGAGGTGCAGCGTGAAATTGGGAGAGACATTTTATATTATAAATAACGGAGATCTAAGGAGAAAAGATAATAATATAATCATTACTGGTACGAATGGTGAGTCTAAAAATTTAAAGGTAGAAGTTGCAGATGAAATTTATATATTTGGAGAAGTAAATTTAAATACAAAAGTATTAAATTTTCTATCTCAAAATAGAATTATTCTACATGTTTTCAATTATTATGGTTTTTATAGTGGAAGTTATTATCCTCGAGAGACAAATGTAAGCGGATATTTGTTAGTTAATCAGGTTAGGCATTATGATAACTATGAAAAAAGGATTGTAATTGCAAGGAAAATTTTAAATGCTTCTGCTCATAATATTTATAGAAATTTAAGATATTATAATGGAAGAGGTGTTGAATTAGAACAATTTATGAGTCAAATTGAATTATTGGCAAATACAATAGATGATGGAAATAGCATAGAAGAAATAATGGGAATCGAAGGAAATATAAGAAAAATATATTATTCATCATGGAATAATATTATAAAACAGAATGTTGAATTTGACAAAAGAGTTAAAAGGCCTCCTGATAATATGGTCAATTCTTTAATTTCATTTATTAATAGTTTAGTTTATACCACAACGTTGAGTGAGATTTACAAAACACAACTGAACCCAACAATTAGTTATTTACATCAACCTGGGACGAGAAGGTTTTCTTTATCTTTAGACTTGTCTGAAATATTCAAACCGCTTATTGCTGATAGAATGATATTTTCAATGCTTAACAAAAATCAAATTACAGAAAATGATTTTGATAAGGACTCAAATTTTTTATATTTAAGAGAAAATGCTAAAAGAAAAATTTTGGCAGAATATGATAACCGATTGAAAAATACTATATTTCATAAAGAATTGGGGAGAGATGTATCTTACAAATATCTAATAAGACTTGAATGCTATAAATTAATTAAGCATCTTATTGGGGAAAAAGAATATGAAGCCTTCAAAATGTGGTGGTGATAAATTTGTATATAATACTTGTATATGATATAGTTATGGATAAAAAAGGTGCTAAAGTTTCAAAAAATATATTTAAAATATGTAAAAAATATCTTACTCACATCCAAAAATCTGTATTTGAAGGAAACTTAACTGAATTAAATTGTATGAAATTAAGGATGGAGTTAAATGAATATATTAGAAATGATAAAGATTCAGTACTCTTGTTTAAAAGCAGAGATGAGAAATGGTTGCAAAAAGAATTTTTAGGAATTGTTGATGATAAAACGTCTAATTTTTTCTAAGTGCTTGTCGATGTGTAGTAGCGCAAAAAACATAGAGTATTGACAAACCTGTAAGTTTCAATATATAAGTTAGTATATTTTTTTATTTTGATGCTGTTATATATATTAATTTTATAAATATTATATTATCGACAAAATATAGAGCACAAATTGGGTAATATCAATAACTAATAACAAACGGGGTTTTAATAGAACTACAGTAGAATGTAAATGATGAAAAACATGGCAATCAATCTAACCGAACTTTCGTTTTAATAGAACTACAGTAGAATGTAAATATGATGAATTTCTCCAGCCTGCCCGCATATACAGCGTTTTAATAGAACTACAGTAGAATGTAAATACAAACAGAAAAAGGCAACCGGCAGTATAGTATTTGGTTTTAATAGAACTACAGTAGAATGTAAATAATTAGAACGATTGAATGTTCTCTTAGAAGAGAAAAGTTTTAATAGAACTACAGTAGAATGTAAATGAGATAGGCTTCTACGGAACGCAGGCTACAGCAAAGGTTTTAATAGAACTACAGTAGAATGTAAATGTGAAAAAGGGACTATATTTGGTTACACTTACTACAGTTTTAATAGAACTACAGTAGAATGTAAATATTTGGGGCTTGAATACCTATTTAGGGCAAAAGA
Source organism: Sporanaerobacter sp. PP17-6a (assembly GCF_900095615.1). Classification (NCBI taxonomy): domain Bacteria; kingdom Bacillati; phylum Bacillota; class Tissierellia; order Tissierellales; family Sporanaerobacteraceae; genus Sporanaerobacter; species Sporanaerobacter sp. PP17-6a. The sequence continues at coordinate 70,364 of NZ_FMIF01000001.1, forward strand.
ACAGTTTTAATAGAACTACAGTAGAATGTAAATGGAGAACAGCATACCTTTAAGTGAAAAAGCACTGGCAGTTTTAATAGAACTACAGTAGAATGTAAATAAATTTTACGAGGGCAAATTCTTTTCCTTCCCCAGGAGTTTTAATAGAACTACAGTAGAATGTAAATAAAAAAACGAGTAGATGGCAGCGAAGAAGAGTTTACGTTTTAATAGAACTACAGTAGAATGTAAATTGGTTTAATCAAAACGCCGAGGATTTGGAGTTGTTAGTTTTAATAGAACTACAGTAGAATGTAAATAAAGAAACTATGGAGTACGAGAATTGGGTTAGACAGGTTTTAATAGAACTACAGTAGAATGTAAATTGTTTTCCCTTATAGTAGTCTAAAGCGTCTTGCAGAGTTTTAATAGAACTACAGTAGAATGTAAATAAAGAAGAAAAATTTTTAACTGAATATTTTCAGCTACGTTTTAATAGAACTACAGTAGAATGTAAATCAGTCTAAGCAAGGTAGAAAACTCCATGTCTCTCTAAGTTTTAATAGAACTACAGTAGAATGTAAATCTTTTTATACCCGGTTTACTGTCAACTTTTATTATTGTTTTAATAGAACTACAGTAGAATGTAAATTATTTAAATTGTGTGCCTATCAATTGCCCCGCCGACTGTTTTAATAGAACTACAGTAGAATGTAAATTTTTATCACCTACCTTTTAAACATAAGAAAGGCACCGTTTTAATAGAACTACAGTAGAATGTAAATAATAATAAATGATTTGAACGGCTTAAGTCCACAGCTGTTTTAATAGAACTACAGTAGAATGTAAATTAAGATCTTTGCCCCATAAATCTCCGGCTTCTGTAGGTTTTAATAGAACTACAGTAGAATGTAAATATCCCCAAGATAATCGGCTATATCCCGTATGGTTGCGTTTTAATAGAACTACAGTAGAATGTAAATGCCTTTGATTTAGAGTTTTATATATTTCATCTCTTAGTTTTAATAGAACTACAGTAGAATGTAAATTATGAAGATAGATTAAAGGAGGGGAAAGAAGAATGAGTTTTAATAGAACTACAGTAGAATGTAAATAACTAAGAGAATACCGTCACCTTCGGGCATTTTTCGTTTTAATAGAACTACAGTAGAATGTAAATATTTTGGTCAATGATAGCCATCATCATTTCTAATTGAGTTTTAATAGAACTACAGTAGAATGTAAATTATTAACAAGGAATGGCTTAGCCCCTTTTACGTCAAGGTTTTAATAGAACTACAGTAGAATGTAAATGAGCCTGATACTGTAGCCGCACACTTAGGAAAAATTGTTTTAATAGAACTACAGTAGAATGTAAATTGCAACGACAGGAAATTTGACACATTCGAAGCTAAGTTTTAATAGAACTACAGTAGAATGTAAATATGGAAGATATAGAATTTATGGACATTCAAGAATGCGTTTTAATAGAACTACAGTAGAATGTAAATGCCCTTGTATCTAAACAAAAGATATAAAATATTAGTGTTTTAATAGAACTACAGTAGAATGTAAATTTCTGTAGCTTCTTTGTAGTCGTCACTTTCAAACACGTTTTAATAGAACTACAGTAGAATGTAAATCAAGTTGTTTTTGTTCGCATATTCTCTCACGTCCTCGTTTTAATAGAACTACAGTAGAATGTAAATTTGCAATTACTGTATTATAGCTACCTATTCAAAATTGTTTTAATAGAACTACAGTAGAATGTAAATTATTGACTTCGGGTCCTTTGCATTTGGTGTATCTTGGTTTTAATAGAACTACAGTAGAATGTAAATTAATCAAGGCACTCTTGCGCTGTAAGCCACGTTTCAGTTTTAATAGAACTACAGTAGAATGTAAATCTCAATTAATTGTTTCAATTGCCTTGACATATATGTGTTTTAATAGAACTACAGTAGAATGTAAATTTTTCTAAATATGCTCTTGTGACAGATGTTGGAGAGTTTTAATAGAACTACAGTAGAATGTAAATACGGGATTATTTATGATGCATAATGTACATGGCAGGGTTTTAATAGAACTACAGTAGAATGTAAATGACGTAGGAAAAGGGCAGAAAGAGTTATATGACCTATTGTTTTAATAGAACTACAGTAGAATGTAAATTTCACATTTATCATTTATTTCTTTCAGCTTTTTATATGTTTTAATAGAACTACAGTAGAATGTAAATTAGCTTTTCCTACATTCACAGGGACACCAAAGGCGCGTTTTAATAGAACTACAGTAGAATGTAAATTCACTAATTAAAAATGGGTTTGGAGCAATTGCCTATGGTTTTAATAGAACTACAGTAGAATGTAAATAACGTATACAACAAAACAAATGGCAGAATATGCAGGTTTTAATAGAACTACAGTAGAATGTAAATAAGTAGTAAAACAATGTATGAAAAGAAATGGGATAAGTTTTAATAGAACTACAGTAGAATGTAAATTTTTCTTGACATATTTTTCTATAGCAGCAAGGACCATGTTTTAATAGAACTACAGTAGAATGTAAATCAAAGAAAGAGTTATCCAAAGATGAAAGAATTTCCAAGTTTTAATAGAACTACAGTAGAATGTAAATGAGTATAAGCAAGTTTTAAATTCTTATGCAGCCAAAAGTTTTAATAGAACTACAGTAGAATGTAAATTTATTATTTATTGTAGTAGTAACTATAGGACTAATAGTTTTAATAGAACTACAGTAGAATGTAAATGTATGATTTTCTCTCCTGTCCAGCTGCTAACTTTGTGTTTTAATAGAACTATAGTAAAGCTTAAATATTTCATAGCTTATTTGTAAGGATTTTAAAAACAAAGGCGAATTTTATATAAAATCTTTAAAACCATTATTTGATAAAATTGAATATAAAATTCAAAAATTCAATACTGAAGATAATTTAAAAATTGGCCTGAATGTAGTAGAGTGGTCTATTGAAAATAATTTAATACAACAAGGTTTTACTGCTTTGGAAGAGACCATAAGGACATATGTATGTAATGAAACGGATAGAAATAATAGGGAAAGAATTGCCAAAATTGCTCTTATGATAAAATCAGAGGCAATAACCGAGAAAAATTTGAGTACGGATGTAAAAGGAAAAGTAAAAAGAATTGCAGATAGATTGGATCCTGAAATTGCTAAACTTTCCTATCAGGTTTCTCAGAAAAGAAATTCAATAAATCATTTTGAATTTTCTGATGATTCGAATGATTATAACTCTTTAAAAAGAGATTTAAAGAAATATTATAAAGAATTTAAGAAGATAATTGAGATCTAAAAAGTTATTGTTGTTTGGTAATATAATAATGGTAGATAAGGTGCTTTATTCATATGCCTTGTCACCATTTAATTGTTAAAAAATCAGGAAGGAATATTTGGAATGTTGTAGAATAATTACTTTGAACATACAAATATATGCAGAAATTATAGACTTGGCAGCTGACAGATAGCCAAAATTATGTTAAATTAAAGAATATTGTTTAAAATACGGTTTATATAAAAAACCATAGGAGATGATGCGCATGCTTTGTAAAATAACTTTTTCATCGAATGATAAGATATTTTTGCCTATGTCCTACAATTATATAATTCAGGGAGTTTTATATAAGTTTATAAATGAGGATTCCTTTGCTGATTTTATGCACAATAAAGGATATACATACAATAAGAGAAGCTATAAACTTTTTAGTTTTTCGAATGTATTGGAAAAACCTTTGTTGGTTGACAGAGAAAAAAAGCATTTTGTATTTCCAAAGGATATCAGCATATATTTTTCTTCGATTGATAATGAGTTTTTCAAATATGTTTTTAATTCAATAATTAATACGGAAGATTTTATCTATGTGAGTCAGAACAGGACATCAATATCAAAGGTAGAGCTTATCAAGCAGAAAATATCCGAGAAAGAAGTAATAAAAACCATGTCTCCCATAACAACTTACAGTACCTTTGTAACTTTTGAAAACAGTAAAAAAACTTATTATTATAATCCATACGAAAAGGAATTTTCTACTAACATACAAAAAAATCTGATTAACAAGTATCAGGCTTTGTATGACGAACCACCCCAAAACAGTGAATTTTCGATTGTGCCGCGAGGGACTCCTCATGAGAAGATTATTAAATATAAGGACTTTATCATAAAAGGTTATACCGGAATTTTTGAGATAGAAGGCTCCAAGGAGCTTATGGATATGGCTTTTTGTGCCGGCCTTGGAAGTAAGAATTCTCAAGGTTTCGGCCTTATTATAAAAAATGATTTAGATAAATAAAATTAAAACGAGGATAAGAGGAGGTGAAGATATGCTGGAGGAGATAATCGAAATAGGCGAAAAGATTCTTGCCGAGCAGGACATAATTGACAGCAGAATCGTTAAGGTTAATATTGAGGATGACAAAAATAATCCGAAGAAAATAGTTATTATAGATTTTGACACTGCCAATAAAAAGGTTAATTTTAAAGTAAAAGAAATGGATGAAAATACCGTTTCGCAATATCTGAATTTGGGAAGAGATGGAGGGCCTAACGCAAATCAATGGTACGTTACTTTTACGAATTCCGTTTCCCTTACTTCCGAAGTAGTAAGTCAGCTTGCAGAAAAGGAAATTCCTGCTGATATAAAAGAAAAACTAAATTTAATTACTGATGAATTTTATTATGATTTCGGGGAGGATGTAACTCCAAAGTACAGGTATATGCTGGATTGGTATAAAATTGGAGTGATATCAGAAAGTCTCAAGGAAATATATGAAAAATATAAAGACGAATCAAAGCCGTATAAGGAAGTTCAAAGTTATTTACAGAAGGAGCTTCAAAAATATCTTGAAAAGTCCAAGGGAGCAAAGAAAAAGCAAATAGGGCTTTATACTCTTAGTATTGACGGACAGGCTGTAGGTTCTTCAAAATGGTATAGGGATTTGGTGAAAAAAAGGCTTACAGTTCAAGAACGAAGTTCAATGGAGAGTAAGGAATTATATTGCAGTTTCTGCGGTTCCAAAGAAGAATGTACATCAGACTTAAGTGAGATGAGTATAAAATACTATACTACAAATCAGTTGATTTTTGCCAACAATTTTGACAGAAAGAATTACGATAAAAATATGGTTTTATGTAAAAGCTGTAAGGATAAGCTCCTTACAGGAGAAAAATTTGTTCAAAATCATATGCAAGGGAAGATTTCCAAACTGGATGTATATATAATTCCCCATATTATTTATAGCAGTTATGAGTTTAAACAAAAGGATTTATATAGGTTAAGCGATAAACTTAAACAAACCATAAATACAGCCAATAATATTGAAAATTTAAAAATATACAAATATGGTTTGCAGGAGTTGAATGAAGCTGTCGGTGAAGGCAATCATTATCTCATAAATTTTGCTTTTTATAAAAAAATGAATCAGGCTACAAAAATATTGAAACTTATTAAGGATATAGATCCGGGTATTTTTGAGAAAATAGGAGAAAGCATAAATGAAGCTCAGTTCACATTTGAAAAGTATTTTCAGCTGATACCTAAAAGAAAATATCAGAGAGGGCTGAATCTTATTTATTATATGACTCCCATAAGGCTGAGTCAAAAGGCTCCGACCCAGTATCAAAACGTGCTGAATATTTACGAAGCTCTATTTTATGGAAGGAGACTCAATAGAGGAGAAATTATTTCAAATATTACCGAGTGCTTAAAGATAAACTGGTTTGAACAAGTAGATTATAATGTTTCAAGCCCAAACAGCAGGGATTTTATAGATTTTAGGATTTCTGACGGATTATATTACATGTTATTTTTGGAGAATATGGGCAATGTAAAAAGGAGTGAGACCATGGATGTGTCTAAATTGAATCTTAAAGACAATTATAAAGGATATATAGCTGATATGGGATATGATGAGCAGCAGGCAAGCCTATTTTTGTTAGGATGCTTAGTCGGAGCGGTAGGAAGAAGTCAAAACAGCAAGGCAGCTGCAACAGATAATAGCGGTACCTATAAACCTATATTGAATAAGATTAATTTTAACGGTATGGATTTTGTAAAAGTTAAGAGGTTGTCAAATGAAATTTTAAATAAACTTAGGCAAGAGAAAATATTAAGGTATACGGAAGCTATTTTTTCTGCTCATAAGATGTTGATGGGATTAAACGAAAAGAATTGGAAATATAATAAGGATGAAAATTTATACTATATCCTTTCTGGATATGCATATGAAACCATGAAGAAAAGGGAGGAAAAGAAAGATGAATAACGGTCAAATTTTGTATCTTTACGATGCTAAGCTTACCAATCCCAATGGGGATCCTGACGAAGAGAACAGGCCGAGAATGGATTATGAAAGAAGTCTAAACCTGGTATCTGACTTAAGACTAAAAAGGTATATAAGAGATTATCTTAATGATAAGGGCTATATTTTATATGTTCAGAAGGTTGACGGTGAACCTGTTACCTCTGCCGCAAGAGTCAAAGAGTTCGTGGGGGATGGGAAAATCGATAAGGATTCCTTTGAAAAACTAAAAAATACTTTTATAGATGTCAGGTTGTTCGGAGCAACTATAACGTCAAAAGATAATAAAGCGTTAACAGGGCCGGTACAGTTTAACTGGGGATATTCTCTCAACAAGGTGGAACTTCTTGAATCCAGCATAACTTCTCATTTTGCATCCTCAGATACCAATAAACAAGGTGCCATAGGGAAGGATTACAGAGTTAAATATTCCATGATAGCTTTTTCGGGAGTAATAAGCGGAGAAAGGGCAAAAAAGACAAATTTAAGGGAAGAGGATATCTTCCTTTTGGATGAAGCTTTATATAAGGCAATACCTCTTCTTGCAACACGAAGCAAGATAGGGCAGTATCCGAGATTTTATTTGAGACTCGAATTTAAAGATACGGAAACGATTTTGAGAGATTTGAGAAGCTATATTGAATTAAATCCCAAAGATTCAAGTATCAGAGATGTTAATGAGTGCAGTTTGGATATAACAAGGCTTATAGCCTATTTGAATGAAAACAAGGACAGCATTAATAAGATATATTATTTTTATGATGAAGCTTTATCTTTGAAAAATAAGGGTGAAAAGATATTATTGGAAAAGGCTTTGGAAAATTTCAATATAATAAAAGTACAGTAGGTGACTGCTATGAAAGGTGTAGTGTTTAACATAGAAGGGAGATTTGCTCATTTCAGAAAATTTTATACCAATTCATCCTCTTTGTCTTATTCATTGCCTCCCCGTACTACGGTGGAAGGTCTCATTGCTTCCATTTTGGGCTATGAGAGGGACAGCTATTATAAAGTACTGTCGTCTAATAAACTTCATGTTGCTGTAAAGAAAAACGGACCTACCCGAAGCCTTACTCAAACTTTGAATTATATTAAGGCTACGTCTGCATCGCAGCTTTGTTTTCCCGACGAGCATACTCAAATTCCTTTTGAAATTATCACAGGTTGTAATGATGACAGTATAGTATCTTACAGAATATATGCTGCTTCCGAAGAAGGTTTTATGGAAGAGCTTCAGGAACGGCTTATAAAGAATAAATTCGTTTATCCTCCGTGTCTGGGAACCGTATTTTTTCAAGGGGATGTTGAAAATGTACGAAGATGTGAAATGTATTCCGAAAAAAGTAATGAATATGTGCCGATAAGTTCCGTTGTTCCGTCAGAGGAGATAGAGAATATAAAGATTGAAAACTATCAGCTTGTAAAGGAACGTATGCCTAGGGACTTTGATGAGAACAGGGAAATAAAAAAAAGCGGTACCTATATATTTGATCATAGGGGAATTGAAATAGACTTCAAATTGAAAAATGATTATTATGTTGTAAAGGCCAGTGATGAACCATATAAATCTGAAAATATATTATTTATGTGAAGGTGATAATATGGAATTTTATTCTCATCCTGATATGAAACTTATCGTACATTTATCTCAGGTAAAGGAATATTCGCTGATTTATGGGAATAAGGAATACTCTGAAATAAATGAAATCGTTGCTTGCGGTCATGACTTTGGCAAGTATACGACATATTTTCAAGACAGACTTTTTAAAAGGGAGAAAGGAGAAAAACCGGAAGGGAATCATGCTCACATATCGGCTGTTTTTACGGCATATGTTATGTTTAACCGGGGTATGGGGAAGGGAGTTCTTCCCCTTATTGCTTATAATGCGGTTTTGTCTCATCACAGCAGAGTGAAAAATTTTGAAAAGTATCTTCCAATGTCATATCACGAAAATAAAATAAATAAATCCGATGACATGTATTGGAAACTTCAAATTTTGAATAAGCAAAAACAAAATATTAAAGAAAATTATACGGATATTTATAATGAATATAAATCATTAGGATTTGGAGAAGATTTTAAGGCTTTTATGGATGATGAAGATTCAATTGAAAAAACATTAATACTTTTACGTAAGAAAATCCTATTATTATATGATGAAAAAGATGCGTATTGGATTCATCAACAAATTTTTTCCACGTTAATTGCTTCTGACAAAGTAAGTGCATCAAAAGTTAAGCCATTTGAACAAAAGTTTGTCGGATATTCCGAGCTCAATAAGATAAGAGAGGACGAGTTTTCGGATAAAGAAAAAAACGAAATTAATAATATGAGAAACAGCATTTTAAAAAGGGTTCAGGAGAATATCTCTAAGAATTATAATAAGGAAGTATTTTCAATCATTGCTCCTACAGGGGAACGTGTCATAATAGTGATGGGTGCAGTTAATGTTATGAAACCAAGGGTTTCAGGAACTTTAAATAAATATATTTTGTGTATTGCTTAGAGTAATTAAAGTTGATTGCTGTAAGCAATGTATGAGAGGGGGCAAGAATATTAGTTCTTTAATAGTTGACAATTAGTTAGTATAATTACATTTAAAATAATAATAATAATTACGTATATGTAGTATTAAGCGAACTTAATTGAAATTAAAGGAGTGAACTCATATGATTAATGTTTTACCTTCACTTTTTATTTCATTACCTTTATACCTAGGAATACCAGCAATAATCCTATATTTTGTAATAAAAACAGCCGTGAAAAAGGCAATAAAAGAACTAAAAGATGAAAATATATTATAATTAAAGAAGCGTGTAGTTTATAAACTGCGTCGTGGATATAGAAAAATGTGCAACAAATCTTTTGGGTTTAGTGATAATTTTAATAGTTAAAAGCTGATAACTTCTTACATAAAAGAGTAAGATTTTCAGAAGGCATAATCCCAAAAGAGTTTATAGAATAACAGGGGGAATATGGAACAAGAGATATGTTATATGAAAAGGAGGTATGATTTATGTGGGAAAATACAGAATTAACAAAAAAGAGCTTATGAACTTTTTGATGACGGGATAATAGATACCTTTGAAGTAGGAACATTTAAGGGAGTGCAACAAATTCATCATTATATATTTCAAGATGTATTTGATTGTGCAAGAAAAATAAGGACAGTTAATTTATCAAAAGGTAATTTTCGTTTTGCTCCTGTTGGATTTTTAGAATCTAACCTGGAAGTTATTGAAAAGATGCCAGGGTCCGATTTTGATAGTATTATTGAAAAATATGTAGAAATGAATGTTGCACATCCTTTTAGGGAAGGGAATGGTAGAAGCCAGTAAAATAAATATTCCATCAGAAAACTATAGGAAACAAGCAAGAAACATTGCATAATGCTGCTAAGTCCATTGAGCAGAGAATTGAAGGTTTGGGGGAAATAAAAGCTCTAGAAAACGTCAGCGCTATTCGTTTTAAACAGAGCAAGGCATTTGAACTTCATAATCCCTACCCTATTATTGGAGAAGAAGGGAATAGGAACTTTGGGGATAATGTGCTATTTAAAAAAGCCTCCTTCCAAATTCCTATCGGGGCAAATGTGGCACTAACTGGAGAAAATGGTACTGGAAAACAACTCTAATCGAAATGATATTAAACCATGAAGATGGTATATCAATATCCCCTAAGGCAGAAGTAGGCTAATTTTCCTAAAATGGGTATAAATATAACCATAATCGAAAGGTTATGGAATTTATACAGGAGGATTGTGATTACAATATTTCCAAAAACCGCTCATTACTCACTTCCATGGGAATTAAAGATGGGGATATTAACAAAAAACCATCTGTTTAAGTGGGGGCGAAATTATTAAATTAATGCTGGCCAAAAAGCTTATGGGTAGTTATAATATATTATTAATGGATGAACCAAGTAATTTTCTTGATATACCTAGCCTGGAGGCACTGGAAGTGTTAATGAAAGGGTATGCTGGAACGATAATTATTTTATTTTTAGTACTGATAAATTGTAAGTGGACCAATAAAAGGGACTATAGCTTTTGATATTAAAGGGGTGTATTAGTATGGTAGACAATGCTATTCAAATGGTAACAGAGAAATTATCTTCTTGGCCTTGCGTGAGAGGTATTATATTAGGGGTTCATGTGCAAGAGGCACCCATACAGAAGATTCTGATATAGATGTGGGAATTTATTACAATGCGTAATCATTTGACCTGATAGCGATTAATCAAATTGCTACAGAATTGAATGATGAAAGATGTGGAATTGGGAATGTAAAAGCCATTTTATAAAAGACTAGTTCAACAAATGGGACAGATTACTTAATAAATTATTAATTTTAGGAGAATGATAAATGAATGTAAAAACCTTTACTGCGATGACTGAGGCAGGCTTAGACAGAAAAGTAAATAATCTTTTAAATGGTAATTCTTTTGATGTCGTAGATATAAAGTATTCATCCTCAATTTTTTATATGTGGTAATGGTTATATACAGACAATCAAATAAAGAATAATAACTAAGCAATCAGGCGCAGTTGTGGAATTAGAGCTGCACATCAAACGGAGTGGATTGTGGTATTATAATTTGTTGTCTTGGGTGAATTTAAAGTAATCGAAATTGATTATCTGAAAGGAAGTGTAGAGTATATGAATCCAACTAGTTTAACGTTTGGAGTTTACCCATTAGGTGCGGTAGGTACACCTTCTGGGTTGGCTAAAGGACCTATTGATGATTTTGATAAGATTCAACTAGCTTTAAAGGATTTACAAGGGGATGCAAAAAGGGTAATTCCGAGAATGTACATTGTTTATACGAAAGAATGGGAATCTGAAATGTTATCCAATATAGCATTTTTTCGCGATGATAGTTTATTGGGAGACTTGTGTATAGTATTAGGTGATTGGACAAAGAAACAAGGGTCGGATATAGAACTTGATCATTGGCTTAATTTTATTAAAAAAGTAATAAACGATTTTGGCTCACATTTGGGCTCCCTTCAAATTACCAACGAACCTAATTTACCGTTTATGGAGGGGTCGAATCCGCATATTATTCAAGCATTGGTAGAAGGAGTGGTTGTAGCGAAAAAGCAAGCCCAAAAGCTTAAACTCCCAATTAATATTGGATTTGGTTCGGTACCAAGCGGTGATGCATCAGTTCCATACTTTTGGGAGAATCTCACTAAAGAAGGAAATGATAAATTTGTTAAATATGTTGATTTTATTGGACATAATTTTTATGTAGACGTGTTTGGTGAGCAAACTCTCGCTTTACAGGAAGTGCCTTCTGTCGTGGAACATACACTTCGTAGTTTAAGGGAAGTGGATCTCGTTAAGGCTGGTATACCAAATTCAGTTCCTATACGAATTACTGAAAACGGGTGGTCTACTGGGAAAAAGTCTATTTCTGATTTAGATAGGTCTTATGAACATCAATCAAAGGTACTCGAAACAGTGATACGTACAGTCTACAGTTTACGAAGTGAACTTAACATTTCACATTTCGAACTTTTCGGACTCCGGGATGCTAATAGTTCCATAGATGATCTATTCCATCAATTTGGGGTTATGCGAGATGATTACTCACCGAAACCAGCATACTACACATTCAAGCGATTAATACGGGAATTAGGGTAATTTAATGGAGTGAAGATATATGTACGGTAAAACAATAAAAAACAACAAGTTTTTCTTGTCCTTGACAATGGTCATTGTTTTAATTACCTCCATTGTAACAATTTTTCAATTTTTTCAACCTGAAGTATTGAACATACTTCGTCGTGACCCCGAAAGATTGGCATCTGGAGAGTGGTGGAGGATTATAACACCCTTACTTGTCCATTCCGATGGTTGGGGACAGTACATTTTCAATATAGTGTGTATTATAGTAATCGGGATTGAAGTTGAACGATTATATGGAAAAATTGATTTTCTTTTTCTTTATTTAGCGGGAGGTTTGATTGGCGAGATTGCAGGCTATGCATGGGAACCATATGGCGCTGGAGCATCAGTAGGTCTTTGTGGCCTATTAGGTGGATTATATATTATTACATTGATAAGTAGGAAAAAGGTAGCAAATCCACTTTCTCTCTTGTTAAGTCTTTATATTGTTGTTGGTCTTGTCAGTTTTGCAAGTGGAAGAATCTATGTATCAATAGGACTCTTCATTATGGTTGGGGTTCTTACAGGAATTATCATGAAAAGGAAAAATCCAGAAAAATTATTAGGCACCCTATCTAGTATAGGTGGTTTCATTGGTGTGATAACTCTGTTGGTGTTTCATGATATACATGGAGCAGCAATTCTGGGTGGATCTCTCACTGCCGTTATTCTCTTTTCCCTACAAAGGTGGTCGTGACTTAGCAACTTGAATACATACGTAAGATTCTACCAGTTTATGTTAATTGTTCAATAATAATTTAATTTAACAAAAGGGCGCGATTGTTGAAAAAAGGGATAGCATTTGCTACTCCTTTTTATTTGTGTGCCCAACATGGGCAACAACTTGATGGTAAAAGCTATTTGGTAGGAACCTTTAGCTAAAAGTAAATTTATCCACAGCGACATGGAATCTGAAGGAAACTAGAGGCAAAATCCCGAACTGGCGAACAGAAGCCACATCAGGGTGAAATAAAGTGGATGAGTTTACATAACAAAACAAAGTCCAATACTACCCGAACCTTATACAGTAAATGTGACGGTTACTTGTGAGGAAGGCCGTTGTTCTTATCTAGGGAGGTCTTATGGATATGAGAAAACAGAGTATGCACCATGGTTGAAACAAGATTTGTCATGATCGTGGGAGATTTCTCTATATATACAAGTAAGAGTTTGAAAGATTTTATTTATGAATGTAATAAAGGAAAAAATATTTTTTTCACATCTGATGTAGAGCAGGCTATTAAGAGACTAAGTATAGAGTGATTAAAGGGGCGAGATTTAATTGATGCACATTAGGATTAGAAGACCAACTGAAGATGACAAAGACCGATTAGTTAAATTTTTTAAAATTGTAGTGGTCGATACCTTTATCAAGGAAGGTATCGAAGAAATGGTAGAAGATTTAGAGGAAGAAATTGAATCTAAGAAGCAATATTTAGAAAATGATCTAAAGAGCAATGGAGAACTTAGATGTTTCCTAATAGCAGAATATGAGGGCTGTATAGTAGGTACAATAGAATATGGACCTGCCAGTGACCTAATTAATAGTTGTACACATGGAAAATATAAGAACCTTTATGAAATAGGTACAGTTTTTGTAAGACCAGATTACCAAGGACAGGGTATAGGTAATTTACTATTGAATGCTATGATTCAAGAATTACAATGTAAAGGAATCAAAGAGTTTTGTATGGATAGTGGATATTCCAATGCACAGAAAATATGGAGAAAAAGGTTTGGTGAACCTGAATATTTCCTAGAGAATTATTGGGCAGAGGGTCAACATCATCTAATCTGGAAAATTAAGATTTGAATATATCATGTAAAGATGAATTCCTATAAAAATCTCTACGAGTTATTAGTAATATGACAAGTTAAATGCGTTAAGGGATCAAATCTTCCTTGACAAATATAATAAAAACAAATATTATAATATGTAGTATTAATTAAAGGAGTTTTATCATATGAGGCATAGTATTTTTAAATAACTATTAATAAAATAGAACAAGTACATTTTCCGTGCAAAATAATATTTGTATGGCTTATTAATTGTACTTTTATTTAGAAATATTCTCATAATAATAAATTTATATTTTTATGTATTATATAGCATTAATTAGGTTATAGATATAAAACCATGGTGTTGTATCTAATTATGTATGTTATATTTACTTTAAGCAGTTATATAAAAAATAAGTTCCCCTGTGAAGAGAGTATTTTATCACAGGGGATTTTTATATAATTATGGAGGTATAAAATGAAAATTATTAATATAGGAATCTTAGCACATGTTGATGCAGGAAAAACAACTGTTACAGAAGGTTTATTGTATAAAAGTGGTGCAATTAATAAAATAGGAAGGGTCGATAATGGTACAACAATAACAGATTCAATGGAACTGGAAAGAGATAGGGGGATAACTATACGAGCATCTACAGTTTCATTTAATTACAATGATACAAAGGTTAATATCATAGATACCCCCGGACATATGGATTTTATAGCTGAAGTCGAACGAACCCTGAGAGTGTTAGATGGAGCTGTTTTAGTAATTTCGGCGAAAGAAGGAATTCAAGTTCAAACCAAAATAATTTTTAATACTTTGGCGAAATTAAATATTCCAACACTCATATTTGTGAATAAAATAGACAGAAAGGGAGTATGTTTAGATGAAATATATACTCAGATAAAGAGGAAATTAACTCCTAATCTTGCAATAATGCAATCAGTTAAAATAAAAGATAAAGGTGATTTTGAATTGACAAATGTAAGGGATGATAAAGTAATTCAAAGTCAAATAATAGAGAAGTTACTGGATATAAATGATTATCTAGCAGAAAAATATATAAATGGCGATGTCATTACAGAAAAAGAGTATGATAATGTATTTCTGGATGAGGTAAATAGTTGCAATCTTTATCCTGTTTTGCATGGTTCTGCTTTAAAAGATATTGGGATTGATGAGTTGCTATTTGCTATTACAAACTATCTTCCTGTAAATAATGATAATATTACAGATAACCTATCTGCGTATGTTTATAAGATAGATAGGGATGAAGAATCGCGTAAGATTACTTTCTTAAGAGTATTCAGTGGGAATATAAAGACACGTCAAGAAGTTCCCATAAATGACACAGAGGAAACCTTTAAAATAAAAAGTCTGGAATCAATTATGAATGGAGAAATTGTAAAGGTAGATCAGGTTAATAGCGGGGATATTGCTATTATTTCTAATGCTAATTCTCTTAAAATAGGTGATTTTATTGGTGAGAAATATGATAGGGTTCTAGATATAAAGATAGCCCAACCAGCATTGAGGGCATCAATTAAACCTTATGATTTAAGTAAAAGAAGTAAACTGATAGGAGCGTTATTTGAATTAACTGAAGAAGATCCATTTCTAGATTGTGAAATTAACGGAGATACTGGAGAAATCATATTGAAACTATTTGGAAATATTCAAATGGAAATAATAGAATCACTACTTAAAAACAGATACAAAATAGATGCTAAATTTGGTGAATTGAAAACAATATATAAAGAACGACCTAAGAGAAACTCTAAAGCAGTAATCCATATAGAGGTTCCACCAAATCCTTATTGGGCATCTATTGGACTGTCAATAGAACCACTACCAATAGGGTCAGGATTATTATATAAGACAGAGGTGTCCTATGGATATTTAAATAATTCATTTCAAAATGCAGTAAAAGATGCTGTAGAGAAGGCTTGTAAAGAAGGGCTTTATGGATGGGAAGTTACAGACTTAAAGGTAACTTTTGACTACGGATTATACTATAGCCCAGTAAGTACCCCCTCTGACTTTAGGAATTTAACACCATATGTATTTTGGGAAGCTCTTCGAAAAGCAGGAACTGAAATATTAGAACCTTATTTAAAATATACAGTTCAAGTTCCAAATGATTTCTGCGGAAGGGTTATGAGTGATCTTAGAAAGATGAGGGCTTCTATTGAAGATATAATAGCCAAGGGAGAGGAGACAACTTTAAGTGGAAAGATACCTGTTGATACATCGAAGTCCTATCAGTCAGAATTGCTTTCCTACTCAAATGGGAAAGGTATTTTTATTACTGAGCCTTATGGTTATGATATATATAATGGTGAGTCTATAACTAATGATATTAGAAATAATGATAATGATAGTAGCAAAGAAGGACTGAGATATTTATTTCAGAAACAAAGTGAAATTTGAAAGGAGCTTAAGTGCAATTATCAGTTAAATATGGATAAAACCTATATCTATAAAGGTTTTCACCATATGTACAAAAAAATGAACCATGGGATAAACATCAATACGTAAAACAAGAAATGGTGGTAGTATATAACTATGGATACTAAATAAGGTTTTATATATATGCTATAGCAGAGGATGCTTTAAGATCTTAGGAAGAGCTTATTATGTTTTTAGATGATTGGCTTAAACCAAATCGTGTAAACTACTCATTAAATCATTTAACAAAAATATTTAAAGAGGAGCTAGTTAATAATTAATATTATAACAATACATGAAATCTTTTAATAAATCTTAGTGGTTCAGATATAAAAGTCTGGGCCGTTTTTTTTATTTCCCTAGAAAGGAGGTTACCTGCATGGTAAATGACGAAGTCAATAATAAGGCTATAAATATTGAGATTAAGGTTGCAGAGTATTCAGCAAAAGCAATCTTTAAGGCAATTAAAAAGATTATGGAAGATGCAGCTGAAAAAAGCCAACCACTTGCTGACTATCTTAGTGAGAAAAGGAAGACTAATTCAAGGAGACTTAAGGATATGGTTAAAAAAGGTCAGCTTGAAAATATTGAACTACAAAAAGGTGAAGTCAAGGAACTTAAAAAACAACTTAACCGATATGGAGTAAGGTTTTCTGTAATGAAGAATAAGGAGGCAGGACTATACTCTGTATTCTTCCAGGCAAAAGATACTAAGGCTATGGATCTAGCCTTTAAAAAAGCTATAGAAAGATATGAAAAGAAAGAAAATAAGAGAAATTCAACAAGGGATATTTTAAATAAGTTTAAGGTGAAAGTGAAAAATACAGTAGTTAAAGACAAGGTGAAAGAAAAACACCAGCAACAAGAAAGATAAGGAGAGAGGCATTTAAGAGAAATTTTAGATGTCTTTTTTTATTGAGATGAGGTGAAGTGAATGGATTTTGATTATTTCTATGGGAGAGACGCTGAAAGCTTTAGGTTTATCCGCTTACCTATAGTTCTTATTGAAGATGAAACGTTTAAAAGCCTATCAATAGATGCTAAGGTGCTTTATTCCATGTATCTGTCAAGGAGTACCTTATCTTATAAGAATAACTGGGTAGATGAAAATGGAAGGGTTTATATCTACTTTACTGTTGAGGAAACAGCCGCACAACTTGCTTGTGGTATTAAAAAGGCAGTAAAACTTATTAAAGATCTTGAGAAGATTGGTCTTATTACAAAAAAGAGGGCAGGCCAGGGTAATCCTACTAAAATTTATGTCAAAGATTTTATGAGTATTTTTAGAAATGAAGAGCTTAGATCAATCAAAAGGGAAAATCAAGACTTGTCAAAAGGACAAGTCAAGAATGGTGATTTTGATAATTCAAGAGTGGCAAAAAAGGAAAGTCTAGACTTATCAAAAAGACAACCTAACTATATAGAGAATAATAAGATTGATAATAGTTATATTGATTTTAGTGAGAAGGATAAAAAAGGAACCTTCTTAAATGTAATTATTTCTAATGAAGAAGAAATGAAACTAGAAGATAAAATCCCTAATCTTAATGATTATATTGAAAGATTATCAGCCTATATGCAAAGTACAGGAAAAACCTATAAAGACCATGCTTCAACAATTATGACCTGGTATTTAAAAGATAAGAGCGAAGGAAAGCTTAGGAGGGAGGAATCTTATACGGGAGATCCCTCGGACTATGAAAGTGAATGGAACTTAAATGATTAGAGAGGTAGATAAAATGGAAGATAAAATAAAAATAATTGAAATTGATGGAGTAGGATTTTCTTTTAATGCAAATAGGGCTCATGAAAGAGATGGCCATGTTTATTGTAGACAATGTGGTGAACAAATAGATTCAGAACCCCTTGCTTGTCTTGGTAGTAAAAAAATAATATTTAGTCGAAATTGTAGATGTGATAGGGAAACAGAGGCTAAGAGAAAGGAAGAAGAAATAGCAAACCACATCAGAAGGCTTAAAGAAGAATGTTTTGCTACTAGCAGAAATCTAATAAGCTATAGTTTTGAAAAGATTATAGAGCCTGAAAGACAGGAAGTTATTATAGCAAAGAATTTTGTTAAGAACTTTAAAGAACTTGCGAAAAATAATAATGGACTTATATTTCATGGGAATGTTGGAACAGGAAAGACATATTTAGCAGCTTGTATTGCTAATAAAATTATTGAAGAATACCAGATAAGGGTGAAGATGAGAAATATCCCTCAGATAATAAATGATATTGAAAAGCGTGGCTTTGATATAGATAAAAATGAATATTACAGGCTCTTATGCAGTGTACCACTTCTCATTCTTGATGATTTTGGAATTGAAAGAAATACAGAATATATAAATGAAATGGTCTATCAGATTATCAATACCAGATATGAAGCAAAGAAACCCACTATTATTTCAACAAATATTCCCTTAGGTGTAATCATGAGTGGAAGTAATGATATTGATAAAGAAAGGATATATTCAAGAATTAGGGAGATGTGTATTCCAGTAAAAATTGCAGGAGAGGACATAAGAAGAGAAATAGGAAAATTAAAATTAAATAAAACTAGAGAGTTACTTCTAGGTGAAAGATAGGTGAAAGAGATGAATAAAATAAAAACATTTGAAAGTTTTGAATTTGGACAGGTTAGGACAATGCTTATAGATAATGAACCATGGTTTGTAGGAATGGATATAGCCCAGGCTCTAGGATACAAAAGACCAAGTGATGCGATTGCAAGTCATGTATATGAGGAAGATAAGCTGAAACGGTGTTTTACCGTATCAGGTCAAGGAAGGAATTTGATAGTAATAAATGAGTCTGGAATGTATGCACTGATTTTTGGAAGTAAACTTGAAAGTGCCATAAGATTTAAAAACTGGGTAACAAGTGAAGTTCTACCTTCAATTAGAAAGCATGGTGGATATTTTTCAGGACAGGAGGAAATGAATGATCAAGAACTTTTAGCAAGGGGCTATCTTGTAGCCTTAAGACAAATAGAAGCTAGGACAGAAGAATTAGAAGGTCTTATTCCCAAGGGAGAATTCTTTGATAAGTTTATGGATTTAGGTGACTGTATATGCCTTAGGGATACTGCAAAAGAATTAGGAGTTTCTCAAAATAGATTTATAAATATACTCATTGATAGGGGTTATCTTTATAGAAATCAAAAAGGGAAACTAAGATATTACTCAACTGCAGCTGATTACTTTAAATTAAAAGATTATATCAATAAATATAATGGACAACCCGGAGTCTATACAGTAGTTAGACCTGAGGGAAGAGCATATCTTTTCTCCTTATTTAAAGAGATGGGAGAAATCTAGAAGGAGGTGGTCTTGGATGATAATGCTTAATAAGAAAAGTTGTATAAATTGTGATGAAAGAGATTTAGTTAAACATAATGAAGAAATAAATAAGATTCTAGGGGAATTAAGAAAGCTAGATAACTATGATTGTGTAGTCCTTCATAAGTACCAGGATATAGGCCATAGAAATAAAGATTTGCAAGTTATTAATATAAATCTATGGGATATATATGAGCTGGCAGAGCTTGCTGATTTTAAAAATGGAGTAGATTTTCTTATAGATGATGAGGGATTTCTTAATCTTTCTGTATATGGACAGACCTATAAGCTGGGGGGAGAAAGCCATTTTATCCATGCTGTCTTTAAAATTATTCCCCATGATGAAGATTTGAATTTCCTTAATATATCTGAATTTATTCTTGAAGGAAAGCCTATAAGATTTTCAGACAAGCAGTTGAATAAAAAGAAGAAATCAACTATTGCACTTCTTAGTGAATATAAAGAAAAAGTTATTAATAATAACACTATAAAAAAAGATAGTCAAATAAAAGAAAAAGGTGAGGAAAGATAAGAAATCTCTGGCTTAAGGAGGTGAGGTTGTGAGCATAGTAGAAAAAATTAAAAAGGACATAAAGGATTTATTTGATGTGCAAGATGGGAAGGAATTTATTAAAAAGAACATGCCCTATCTTGCATTTTTCTATTTAGGAGATATTCTCTCTCACCATATAAATTCATATATAGGAGGTGACTTAATAGACCGTATATTCCAGGCGGTCATGGAAATAGAAACTATGACCTATATTCCAAGTTTTTATCCGAGGGACTTGCTTGTAGGTCTTGTCCTAGCTGGAATAGTGAAACTTATTTTATATAGCAAGGGTAAAAATGCAAAGAAATTTAGGCAGGGTACTGAATATGGCTCTGCAAGATGGGGTAATGCCAAGGATATTTCTCCATATATGGATGATGATTTTGGAAATAATCTTCTACTAACTGAAACAGAAAGAATTACCATGAATAGTAGACCAAAGATTCCTAAGTATGCAAGAAATAAAAATGTACTTGTAATTGGTGGGTCAGGTTCTGGAAAGACGAGATTCTTTGTAAAACCTAATTTGATGCAACTACACTCAAGTTATGTAGTAACTGATCCTAAAGGAAGTCTTCTTCATGAATGTGGCAAAATGTTAGAGGTGAATGGTTATGAAATAAAATCTCTTAATACAATTAATTTTAATAAGAGCATGAAATATAATCCCTTTGCCTACCTAAGAAGTGAAAAAGATATTCTAAAGCTGGTTCAGACAATTATAGCAAATACAAAGGGGGATGGTGAAAAGGCAGGAGAGGATTTTTGGGTAAAGGCTGAAAGACTTTATTATACAGCCCTTATAGGATATATATTTTATGAAACTCCAAAGGAGGAACAAAACTTTACAACCCTACTAGCCATGATAGATGCAAGTGAGGTTAGAGAGGAGGATGAAAACTTTAAAAATGCAATAGATTATATGTTTGAAGCCTTGGAAGAAAAGGATCCAGACCATTTTGCAGTTAAGCAATATCGCAAGTATAAACTAGCGGCAGGAAAAACTGCAAAATCTATTTTAATTTCTTGTGGTGCAAGATTAGCTCCTTTTGATATTAAGGAACTTAGAGAGCTAATGAGTGAAGATGAAATGGAACTTGATACCCTAGGAGATAGAAAAACAGCCTTATTCGTCATCATTTCAGATACAGATGATACCTTTAATTTTGTAGTATCACTTCTCTATTCTCAGATGTTTAATCTACTTTGTGATAAGGCAGATGATGTCTATGGCGGAAGACTTCCTGTTCATGTTAGATGTCTCCTTGATGAGTTTGCAAATATTGGCCTAATCCCTAAATTTGAAAAGCTTATAGCGACAATTCGTTCTAGGGAAATAAGTGCTTGCATAGTTCTACAAGCACAATCACAACTAAAGGCCATATATAAAGATAATGCAGATACTATTATTGGTAACTGTGATACCACATTATTTTTAGGAGGAAAGGAGAATGGTACTTTAAAAGAGATTTCAGAAACCTTAGGCAAGGAAACTATTGACCTATTCAATACATCAGAAACAAGAAGTAATCAAAAGTCTTTTGGGCTTAACTATCAGAAAACTGGCAAGGAACTTATGACTAAAGATGAACTCTTTGTAATGGATGGAAGCAAGTGCATTATGCAACTAAGAGGTGTAAGACCATTTCTATCAGAGAAGTTTGATATTACCAAGCATAAAAATTATAAGCATCTTGAAGATTATGATGATAGAAACTTCTTCGATATTGAAGAATATATGAAGAAACAAGGTAAGGCCAAGCTCAATAAAGATTCTATAATAACAAGATTGTAGGTGAAGATATGAAGGTTAAGGTGAGAAGCCCTTCAAAAAAGAAAGTAACAAAGTTAATAAATTTGATTTATAGCGATTGGATAAGAAACAAGTCCAGTCGCTTTTTTTATTTCAAAAAAGAAAAGAGGAGGCTAGAATTAGAATATGGCAAATTTTAAAGAAAGAGATATGAAAAATGTAACAGCTAATCTAGTAGGAGAGGTAAAAACAGCTTCTTTTGACTGGGATGGTGAAACTATCAATGTAACAAATTTCTCCCTTGTAGAAAAGAAGAATGGGAAAAGGCACTATACAAACTGTGCAGCTTATGGTGAATGGTCAGAAGTAGCAAAGGAACTAAAGGCTGGAGATCTTGTCCATGTCTTTGGTTATATTAGGGAAAGAAGAAATAATGACAAGCTATATAAGAATTTTATAGTAAAACATATGAATAAAATTGAAAAAGAAAATAAGGAGGAAAAATAATATGGCATTTTTTACAGAAGGAATAGCAGTTTTAAAAACTTTAGTTACTGCAATTGGTGCAGGTTTAGGGGCATGGGGAGTAATTAACCTTATGGAGGGTTATGGAAATGATAACCCTGGAGCAAAATCACAAGGGATCAAGCAGCTAATGGCAGGCGGAGGTATTGTTCTTATTGGAATGAAACTTATACCTTTACTTGCAAATACACTTAATTAAGAAAGAGGTAGATAAAATATGTTTGGACTTTTCGACAAAATAACTGAATTTTTTCAGGAGATTTTCATCGGAATTATCCAAGCAAACCTTGAAGCAATGTTCTTAGATATAAATGAGAATGTAAGTCTTGTAGCTACAGAAGTCGGGAAAACACCAAGTAGCTGGAATGCAGAAGTGTTCAGCTTTGTAAAGAATATTAACGATACTGTAGTTATCCCTATAGCGGGAATTATCATAACCGCCGTCTTGTGCATAGAACTCATAAACATGGTCATGGAGAAAAATAATATGCACTCTGATACAGATACATTTGATTTCTTTAAATACATTATCAAGATGTGGATAGCAGTATGGTTTGTAAGTAATGCTTTCACTTTCTCGATGGCAGTATTTGATGTATCACAGACACTAGTAACTAAGGCGGCGGGCGTGATAAATACAAATGCATCCCTTGATGCTATGGATGTGGCCGCAATGATAGATCATCTAAAAGATGAAAGCTTATGGAATCTGATACTGATAGCAATGGATACTTCACTGGTGAAGCTTTCAATCCAGGTTGTATCAATCATAATTACCGTAATAACTTATGGAAGAATGATTGAAATTTGCTTGTATAGCTCAGTATCAGCAATTCCATTTGCAACTATGGGAAATAAAGAATGGGGTCAGATTGGAACAAATTATATCAAAGGATTATTTGCACTAGGGCTTCAGGGATTGTTTCTTATGATATGCCTTGGAATATATGCGGTACTTGTAAAAACGATTCATGTAACCACAGATATTCATGCCAGCATATTCGGAGTTCTTGGATATACGGTACTTCTTGGAATTATGATGTTAAAGAGTGGAACAATTGCAAAAAGCATAATGAATGCTCATTAAAAATATAGGAGGAATATAATTTGGAATTTAAAAAGAAAAGATTAATAATAGGTTTGGCACTTACAGGGGCAGGTCTTCTTGTTTCTGAAGTAAAAAGTAGAAAGAAATTAGGTGAGCTTACACAAAGAATTAATCATACAGAGGATTTTTTAGAAGATCTTGAAGAAAAGACATGGAGTTTAAATAGGTCTATGAAGGAAATTGCTAAGGCTCATAATAGTTTAATAAAAATGAGAATAGATGACTATGAAGACTTTGATGAAAGATTTTATGAAATTGAAGATGAAATTGCTACTATCTATAGCCACCTTGCAGAACTTGATAGACTTAAGAAAAATAAAAAAGGTGTAGGTGAAAGTTCAAAAATATTAAATATCAACCCTGATGAATTGGAAGAAAGCATAGATGAGATTGAAGAAGAATAAAAAAGCTAATGGAATAGTGAGGTGATAGAGATTGGCTTATGTTCAGATACCCAAAGATTTAACCAATGTTAAAACAAAAGTAGCTTTTAATCTGACCAAAAGGCAGCTAATAGGGTTTGGGGTGGCAGGTATTATTGGTATTCCAACATATCTAAAAACGAGAAATGTTCTTGGTAATGATCTAGCTGTCTTTTTAATGATTGTACTAACTATCCCTATTTTCTTTGTGGTCTTTTATGAGAAGGATGGGCTTTCAAGTGAGAAATACCTTAAATATATATATCTTCATGAAAGACACCAACCTAAAGTTAGGGTTAGTAAGGAGAGATTTATAGAAATGAGGAAGGAGGAGCAAAACATAAATGGGAAAAAATCAGATTCAGCAAAGAAATTTAGAAAAAAGAAAAAGACAGGAAGAAAAACTTCAAAAAAAGGAAAAAGAGCTAAAAAAAGTAGCTAAGGAAACAAGAAATATTAAGTCTAGTCAGAAGAAAAGCTCTTCATTTCTTGATTTCTTAAAGAAGGAAAAGAAAAGATATACCATAGAAGATACCATTCCCTATAAGAGGATGTATAGGAATGGTATATGTTATATCGGTGAGGGAAAGTACAATAAAGTTATAAAATATGAGGATATAAATTATCAGCTTGCACTTGAGGAAGATAGGGATCTTATCTTTAATCAATTTGCAGGCTTTTTAAATTCCTTTGATTCAACAACAGAGCTTCAACTAAGCTTTGTTAATCAGGTAGGAAGAATTAAGGAAATGGAAAATGCAATTACTATACCAGGTAAGGGGGATGGTTTTGATGAGATAAGAAAAGAATTTAGGGGAATGCTTAAGGACCAGCTTTCAAAGGGGAACAATGGTCTTAAAAAGTCAAAGTATGTTGTTGTAAGTACAAGGGCAGACACCTATGACCAAGCCAAATCTGTTCTTGAGAGGATAGAGATAGATGTCCTATCAAATTTAAAAAGTATGGGGGTAAGGGCTGAAACCTTAGTAGGTCTTGAAAGACTTAAACTACTTCACGATATGCTAAATCCTGATAATAGCTTTGATTATGATGGACAAGGGCTTGAAAATAGGGACACAAGAAAACTTATAATGCCTAGTACATTCAAGTTCATAAATCCTAAATATATGCAGATGGGGAATTATATCTGTGCCCTAAGTCATTTTCAGATTTTAGCAAGTGAGCTTTCAGATAGGTTTTTATCGGAAATTCTTTCTATTGAAGATAATATGTATGTAAGCCTTCATATTCATGCCATAGATCAGGTAGATGCTATTAAGATGGTAAAGAGAAAGAATACAGACCTTCAAAAGATGATGATAGAAGAACAAAAAAAGGCTGTAAGAGCTGGCTATGATATGGATATTATACCATCAGACCTTAATGTATATGGAAGTGATATAAAAAATCTTTTGACTGACCTTCAATCTAGGGATGAGAGAATGTTCCATGTAACCTTTACCATTATGAATTTAAGTAAAAGTAAGGAAAAGCTAGATACTACTATAGCCCAAATTTCTTCCATATGTAACCGTAATAACTGTGCCTTAAAAAGACTAGACCATCAGCAAGAGCAAGGTTATATGTCAGTTCTTCCTTTAGGAGTGAATGAGGTTGAAATAAAAAGACAATTAACATCTTCATCAACTGCTGTATTTATGCCTTTTACAACAGAAGAACTTTTTATGGGTTCAAATACAAGCTTGTATTATGGGCTTAATTCTCTTTCACATAATCTTATAATGGCAGATAGGAAGAAACTAAAAAATCCAAATGGACTTATTCTAGGAACACCAGGGTCTGGAAAATCCTTTGCAGCCAAAAGGGAAATGGCAAATGCGATTTTGGTTACAGATGATGATGTGATTATTACAGATCCAGAGGGTGAGTATGGAAACCTTGTAAAACAATTTAATGGAGAGGTTATTAAAATTTCAGCTAAGTCTAAAGACTATCTAAACCCTCTTGATATTAATATGAACTATGGAGATGGAGACGCACCATTAAAGGATAAGGCAAATTTTATAATGAGTATGCTTGAACTTGTAGTAGGGGGTAGTGGTCTAACTGCAGCTGAAAAGTCTGTAATAGATAGGTGTCTACCTAAGATATACAAGGATTATTTTGCAGACCCTAAACCTGAAAATATGCCTATACTAAGCGACCTTTATAAGCTTCTACAGGAGCAAGAAGAAAGTGTAGGAAGAAAGCTAGCTACAGAAATGGAAATCTATGTTACTGGTTCTTTAAACGTATTTAATAATAGAAGTAATGTAGACCTTAATAAAAAGCTTATATGCTTTGATATTAAGGAATTGGGAAACCAACTAAAGAAAATAGGAATGTTAGTTATACAAGACCAGGTATGGAACAAGGTTTCTTCAAACAGGGGATCAAATAGGGCAACAAGATACTATATTGATGAGTTTCACCTACTTTTAAAGGACCAGCAGACTGCCCAATATTCAGTTGAAATATGGAAAAGATTTAGAAAGTGGGGAGGAGTTCCAACAGGTATAACTCAAAACGTAAAAGATTTATTAGGAAGTGCTGAAATTGAAAATATCTTTGATAATACAGACTTTGTCCTTATGCTTAATCAAGCTTCTGGAGACAGGGAAATCCTAGCCAAGAAACTTAAAATTTCTCCTTTTCAATTAAACTATGTAACAAATTCTAATGCAGGAGAGGGGCTTTTATTCTTTGGAAATACTATAGTTCCCTTTGTTGACAAGTTCCCTAAAGATACTATCCTGTATCAGAAGATGACCACCAAACCAGAGGAAGTGGAAGAAAATGAAGGATAAGAATAAAGGAAAAAGGAGAAAAAACTTTGATATAGCTAATCGAAAAAAGGAAAAGGATTATCAGGATAAAAGAACCAAGGAAGGTGAAAGATTTCAGGAAAGCATAATAAAAAAAGAATCTAAGCTAGATAATTTTGATAAAGAGCTTAAGCCCACTGCTAAAAAAGGTGGGCTTTCCTCATCCCAAAAACAAATAGAAAAGCATATGTCAAAAGAAGATTATAAAATCCCTATGGAGCCAAATCGTATAGAGGATTTAGCTGATGAGAAATACAAAACAGAATCTATTATTCCGACCAAGCTTAAAATAAATAATAAAAATCTAGAGGAGTTAAAAGAAAGAAAGATTGAGTCTACCATAAGGGAAAGTAAGCATAAATTTACTGAAAAAGAGAGTAAAGAACTTTTAAAAGATGAGGCGGTCAGTAAATTAACTACAGATAGTAAGGAAACAAAAGGCTCCATAAGAGAAAATAGAAAGCTTGATATTGGTAATAGGAAGAAGATTAGTAACTATCTTGATAAGAGGGTTCATGAGAAAGATAAATTCCAAGATTCAATTATAAAAAAGGAGAGTAAATTAAGGCTAAAAACAGGTGAGGAAACTAAGAAGGAAAATATTAAAACCTATAAGAGCAAGGAAGGGGAAAAGGGTGATTACAAGCTTTTAGAGGTTTTTGAATCTAGCAATAAAGATCTAGTTAATAAGAAAAAACAAAAAGTAAATCTGAAGAACAAGGATATTAGAATTGAAAAGCTAGAAAAAAATACAAATGAAGAATCCTTATTTAAAGAGGAAGCAAAGGTTACTAGTGCCTTAGATGAATCAGGGGGAGAAAGCCATGAAGAAGACTATAGCGACCATAAATCTGATTCAGGAAATTTGAAACCTTATTCCCAAGGACAAGCTAAGGGTCACTTAAAAAAGAAAATTATTTATAGCAAGCAAAAAGAAGTAAAAAACAAGAATGGAAAGTTAACTACGGATGATATTAAAGACCTTAAAGGACCTGGGGCAGATGAAAAAAAAGAAAAAGTTTCAAGCCAAGCTAAAGGGCTTAGTGGAAGGGCAGAAAAGCAATATAGAAAAAGAAAAAGCAAGCTAATCCAAGAAGATAAAAAGCTTAGTAAACTTTATAATAAGCCCAAGTACGACAAATTAGGCAGGTTAGTAGGAGGAATTTCAGGAACCAGCTATATGGCATCTGAGTATTTAAGGTCAGGAAGTGATGAAAATGTTGCAGTTGATGCAAGCCAAAAGGGTCTTTATCTTGGTGCAAGCATGACAAGACAGGCCCAAAACAAGCTTCAAAGGCAAAGAAGAAACCCTGTAAAACTTGAAAGAAAACTGGAAATTAAGCACGAGAAGAACCTTGCAAGGGCTGAATACAGGACTGAAATCAAGGGTCTTAAGGATCAAAAAGATTTTCAAAAAAAGACTGCCTATAAGAAACTGCTTAAAAGAAGGCAGATGAAAAAGAAAATATATGAAGAGCATAATATCGCAATAGGCTTCAAGGAGAGGCTTAAAAAGGGAATGGAGAATATTCTTAAAGGAACTTCCCAACTAATAAGAAGAAATATTAGAAGAATCCTTATTCTTCTTGCTATAGCCATTATAGGTTTTATGACCTTGAGCCAGGTTTCAACCTTTTTTCTAGCTGGAATATCATCTGTAACTAGCCAAATTATGAGTACCACATATTTGTCAGGTGAAGAGACTTTAGCAGATATAAATAGTGAGTTTACTAAGCTTGAGTATGAATTAGCGGATGAACTTGCCAATATAGAAAGCTATTATCCAGGTTATGATGAGTACCGAGTAGGGGGAGATACCGATGTAGGACATGACATCCATGAGCTTTTAAGCTTCATTACTGCCAAACATGGAGAGATTACCTATGTATCTAGTCTAAGTGGCGAATTGCAAAACCTATTTAACAAGATGTATAAGGTTGATTATGAAACTATTGTTGAAACCAGATATAGGCAGGTTTGTTATGGAAGTGGAGAAGATATGTATTGTGTAATGGAGCCTTATGACTGGTATATCCTAAAGGTAACAGTTACTAAAAAGGAGCTAGATACAGTTGCAAGGGAAGAATTTGCAGGCTATGATGAAAATCTTGCCCATTATGAAGGTCTTCTTGAAACAGGGGGAAATATGGAGGAGTATTTTGGTGGTAGTGGTATTACTCCTGTTATTCCAGATAGCACTATAATTGGTGAACTTGTAAATAATCCTGATTTATCAGATAAGGAAAAGGCTCTTGTATTAGCAGCCTATAGGACACCTACTGCAGGAGGTGGTTATTGTGCAGCCTGGGTAAGCAATGTCTATGTAAATGCTGGTTTTCCAAGACCAGGAGGAAATGCAAATGACCAATATTATTGGTACTGTAACAGCAGTGACTTATCAGCTCTTAGGCCAGGTATGATGGTAGCTGTACCTACTCATAACCATACTGAGGCAGGTAAAAAATATGGCCATGTTGGTATTTATGTTGGAAATGGGATTATAAGAGAGAACATTGGTATTGTAAAAGATACCAAGCTTTCAGACTGGATTGCCTACTATGGTAGTAGTGCAAGATGGGGATTCCCTTATTAATGGAAGGAGGTTTAAGGGATGGATAAAAAAACAGAAAACAGATATAAGAAAATAAAAAAAGACCAAGAAAAGCTTAAAGAACAAATTAAAAAGAGTGAAGAAGAACTAGAACTCTTAAGGTTAGAAGAGGAAGAAATAGCTGGACAAGAAATAATGACCATATGCTATGAACAAAAAATTAATCTTCTAGATGCAGTAAAGATTTTTACTGAAAAAGACAAGGAAAGAAAAAATGAAAATAGAATATTTAATGAAATTGAAAAGGAGAATATGACCTATGAAAAAGAATATTAAGAAAAAAAATATCAAAAGATCATTATTGGCCTTAGCCTTACTATTTATTATAGGGATAGGATCTGAGGCTATGGCTTTTGCTTCAGACTCAGGTGGAGAGCTTGAAAGAGAGTTTGTAATAGAAGTCAACAGCCCAGAGCCAATAAGAGATAAGGAAGACAATATCACTGTAGATGTTAATAAGCCATTGCCAAATCCAGCAGAAACAGGGAATGGATTTCTTATTGATGTAAATAAGCCAGAGAGAGGAGATGAAACTGATAAAGAAATTGTTATTCCTAAGGAAAATCCTTATGAGCCAACAGATCCAAGCCAAGCCAGAGGAACTATCACAGAGTCTGTAGGTTCAGATAATAGGGAATATCCAAGGAGGAGCGAAATTGAAGATCTTATAGACACTAGTGGCAGAGTAGGTGAAAGACCCAAGGCTGATGCAAGAGAATTTCTTACCTTTCAAACAAAGAGCGGCAAGGTGTTTCACCTGATTATTAATCACGATGAGCCAGATTCAAATGTTCAGCTTTTAACAGAAGTATCTGAGCAAGATTTGCTTAATATGATTGAGCAAGACCAGGAAAGGAGTGGGATGAATAAGGTAAAGGAAGAACCTAAAAAAGAAGTTGTAAAAAAAGAAGAACCAGAGCCTGAAGCAGAAGAACCCAAGAAAGAAGATTCTAAGGGTTCTTTTTTAATTGTTCTACTTATAGTAGCGGGAGTAGGAGGAGCTGGTTATTACTTTAAGGTTATAAAATCTAATGACAGTGGATTTGAAGATTTTGAAGATGATGAAATCCCAGATGATGATTTCTTTAGTTCAAAGACGGAAGAAAATTATGAAGAAGATGAGGAAAAAGAATACACAAAGGAGGATTTAATATAATGGGTAAAAAAACAGGATTATTTAATAAAATTCTAGCAGGCCTACTAAGCCTTGCTATAATATTGGGGTTAGCAAGCCCTGTATTAGCAAATGATAAGGGTGATAGGTTTTCTTATGAAGTTGATATGGTTATTGTAGTTGATATTTCAGGATCAATGAGTGGGACTAAGATGACAAAGGCAAAAAAGTCAGCCAAGGATATGGCAGAGGCTATATGGAAGGAACAAGAATCTCATAATATAAGCACCAATATAGCACTTATTAGCTTTGCTTCTGATTTAATACATCATAAAAATGATGGAGCAGATTTTTTCCGAAAAAAAGATAAGAGCAAATTATTTAATGCTATTGATGGGCTTGTTGCAAAAGATATGACTTTTACACAAGGGGGAATTCATGAAGCAAGGATGATATTTAAAAAATCTACAGGAGATAAAAAAATTATAGTCCTTCTTTCAGATGGAGAGGCAAACCGTATTTATGAACCCAAAATTGATCTTGATGACTACATGAATAACAATAAAAAGGTTCTTGAAGGAAGCTTTTATTATGATAGAGTTGGACAAGATACAACAGCTGCCAAGGGCAAGTTTTGTGCTTTAGCTGAAGCTAACCTTGCAAAAAGCGATAATATAGATGTTCTTGATATCTATACAGTAGCAGTGGATTGTAATGAACAGGCCAAAGAATTCCTTAAGGATGTGGCTAGTGATAAGGATAAATTTAAAGATAGTGAAACAGATGATTTGGAAGATGTATTTGAGGATCTAACTAATGAAATAAAGGATAAGATTGAAAAAGAAAAACTAGAAAAAGAATTAGAAGACTTAAATAATAGGATTGACGAATTAGATAAGGCAAGGGAAGATCTAGAACAAGAACTTGCAGAAGAAAGAGACCAGGCTGCCAAAGACAAGGAAGAACTTAATGAAGAAATAGATCACCTAAAAGATAAGATTGATGAACTTGAAAAAGCTAAAGATAGACTGGAAGAAGAACTAGCAGATGAGAAGGAAAAATCAGAAGAAGATAAAAAAGCTCTTGAAAAAGAGATAGATGATTTAAAAGAAGAAACTGACAAACTAAATGAAGCAAGGGAAAATCTTGAAAGAGAATTAGAAGATATAATAACTAAAACTGAGAAAGACAAGGAAGAATTAGAAAATAATATTGCTGAATTAGACAAAAATATTGAGGACTTAAGAAGGGAAAAGGATCTAGTAGAGGAAGAGCTTAATAATAAGATTAAAGAGCTTGAGGACAGGCTAGAGCAAGAAAGGGCTGAGCATGAGAAAGACAAAGAAGAACTTGATAATAAAGTCTCTGACCTTAATGACAAGATAGATCAATTAGACAAAGAAAAAGAGGAAATAGAAGACCAACTTGAAAAGGAAATAGAAGGCTCTAAGGCAGAAAGAGATGAGTTAAGGGATAGTATTGAGAACCTAGAGGATAAAATTGAACAATTAGCTAGGGATAAGGACTTACTTGAAGAGGATTTAAGAAAAGAATTAGATAAAGTGAACAAGGAGATAGAAGCCTTAAAAAAAGCAAAAGCAGATATAGAAGAAGAACTTAGAAATCAAAAAAACCAATCAAGCAAGGACAAGGAGAAGCTAAATTATGAAATAAATAAGCTTGATGACAAAATTTATAAGCTAAATAAAGAGAAGGATAAGCTGGTAAAAGACAATGAGAAATATAGGGAGAAATTTGAAAGTCTTGAAAATGATATAAGAGATTTAAAGGAAAGCCTTGAAAAAGAAAAGGATAAGAACAATTTAAAAGATATGGAACTTCCAGAAGGCGTCAAGGTTAATCAATGGTATCCTGAAAAATTAGTAAGCCTACCTGATAAAAAGACCTATGATGATGGGGAAGATATTGATATGACAGGAATGAAGATGAGATTTACTCGTGTAATAAAAAGAAATGGCCAATATATAAGAGAAACTGAAGATGTAGATTATAAGGATTTTAAGAAGGTTCATAGGGGATGGGAGTTTAATCTAAAGACAAAAACTGCTAAATATGATGAGAGTACCCAAGGCAAGATGAAAATTATATATACATTTACCCTTAAATACCCTAATCAGTCCTGGTAGAAAGATAAATAGATAGATGATAGCGGCTCAGATAAGTAAATATATCTGGGTCGCTATTTTTTTGTCCAAAAATTAAAGGGAGGAGATATTTTGAAATTAGTAATAGCAGAAAAGCCCAGTGTAGCAATGACTATAGCCAAAGTATTAGGAGCTAAAAGAAGAAAAGATGGATATATGGAGGGAAATAATTATATTGTAAGCTGGTGTGTAGGACATCTTATTAGAATGAATAATCCTGAAAGTTATGATGAAAAATATAGAAAATGGAATATAGAAGATCTTCCTATCTTTCCTAAAGAATATAAATATGAAGTTTCAAAATACACTAAGAAACAATATGGTATTTTAGAAAAACTACTAACAGATAAGAATGTCAGAGAAGTAATAAATGCTTGTGATGCTGCAAGGGAAGGAGAGCTTATTTTTAGACTGGTCTATAATCAGGCAAGGTGCAAAAAACCTGTTAAAAGACTTTGGATTTCATCCATGGAAGATAGGGCCATAAAAGAAGGTTTTAATAATCTTAAAGATGGAAGAGAGTATGAAAACTTGTATCAGTCAGCACTAGCAAGGAGTCAAGCAGATTGGCTAGTTGGAATGAATCTTTCCAGGTATTACTCTTGCCTTTACAATAATAATTATTCAGTTGGTAGGGTACAAACACCAACCCTTGCAATGGTAGTAGCTAGGGATAAGGCCATAAGAAATTTTGAAAAAGAAAAGTATTTTACAGTCCAGATAAGTGGACAAGATATTGACCTAGAAACATCAAGGATCAATGAAAATGAAAAAGCAGAAAAACTTTTACTATCTATCCCTGAATACCTTGAAATAAAGGAAGTAGAGAAGAAAAGAAAAATAACAAGACCAGATAAGCTTTATGATTTAACAACACTTCAAAGAGAGTGTAATAAGTATTTTGGCTATAGTGCAAAGCAGACCCTAGACTATGCCCAAAGTTTATACGAAAAGAAACTTATAACCTATCCTAGAACAGACAGTAGATTTCTTACTGATGATATGGTCTCTAGTGTTAAGGCCTATGTAGATTCTTTTGGCAATGATTTTGATGAAAAGAACTTCAAGAGTATTTTTGATTCTAAAAAGGTCCAGGATCACCACGCCATAATTCCAACAAGTGAGTCTTTAAACTTTGATACTAGCAGTTTGCTAGGCTCAGAAGAAAAGGTTTTTGAACTTATTAAAGTTAAACTTTTAGCATCAAGATCAGGAAACTTAATTACTGAAAATACTAAGATTATCTGTGATGTGGAAGGCTATGAATTTACAAGTAGGGGAACAGTAGTAATAGATGAGGGTTATACTAAATATCTTTCTTCATATATTAAGAAAAAAGAAGATAAGCTTCTTCCAAGACTAGAAAAGGGTGACAAGCTTAAGGTTAAGGATAAAAAAATAAATGAAAAATATACAAATCCACCTAAGCTATATACAGAGGATATCCTACTTAAGGATATGGAACTTGCTGGGAGAGATGCAAAGGAGGATATAGATAGGAAGGGGATAGGAACACCTGCTACTAGAGCTGGAATAATAGAAAACCTAATTCAGAAAGAGCTTATAAAAAGAGAAGAAAGAAAACTTATTTCAACAAATAAGGGAGAGGAGTTAGTATCTCTTGTAGCAGATTTTCTTAAAAATTCAAATACTACAGTAGATTGGGAAGTAAAACTACATGAAATATCAGAGGGAAAAGCTGAATTAAAGGATTTTATAGGAGATGTAGAAAATAAAATAAAGGGAGTTCTTTTAAAGGGATGAAGCTTGTAGAACTTTTCGGAGGTATAGGAGCAATAAGGAAGGCCTATATCAATAGCAAGCTTCCCTTTGAGATTGTAGATTATGTTGAAATAGATAAAAACTGTGTAAAAAGCTATAATGCTCTTTATAATGAAAACTATAAGCCAAGAAATATATGTGGTTACAGTCTTCCAGATAAAGAAATAGATCTATTAATGCATGGTAGTCCATGCCAGGATTTTTCTAGGGTAGGGGAAAAGCAAGGGGGAGAAAAAGGAAGTGGAACAAGAAGCAGTCTTTTATTTGAAACAATAAGGATAATAGAAGAAAGACAAGATAAACCCAAATGGGTAATCTGGGAAAATGTAAAGGGAGTTCTCGATAAAAATATGAGAGCTTCCTTTTTTTATTATCTAAAGGAAATGGAAAGATTAGGTTATGAAACAAAGTATGAAATCCTTAATTCAATGGATTTTGGTATACCACAAAAAAGAGAAAGGATTTTTGCTATTAGTTATTTAGGCTGTAATCCTTTTAATTTTGATAATCTAAGGCATCAAGAAACCAAGTGTTTATCAGACTTTCTAGAAAAAGATGTAATGGAAAAGCATGGAGATATATTTTTAGTTAAGCAAACTTCAATGTTAAAAATACTCTATGACCCATCCTATAAACCACAATTTAAAGGAAGGTTACAAGTAATAGAAGACTTTTGCTATACCATATCCACTAAGCAAGTAAGAGTCCCTAATTCTGGCATACTAGCCATAGGAAATAATAAATACAGATATCTTACGGAAAGGGAGTGCTTTAGGTTAATGGGATTTGATGATAGTGATTTTGATAAGCTTATAAAGATATTTCCAAGAAGAAAGAACTGTATGTCTAGTATCCTTTATAAGCAAGCTGGTAACAGCATAGTAGTTAATGTGTTAGAAGAAATAATAAAGGAAATTCATAATTGTAGCTTATAAGTTTATTTTAAATATGCAAGGAGGAGGAAAAGGTGAGAATAAATGACTTTGAACATTTAATACAAGAAATTAAATCAAAGGCTCTATCTTCTAGTGATGAGTATATTTCCTTAATGAAAACTGTTGGAAATAATTATAAGTATGATTTTACTAGCCAACTTAGTATTTATAACCAGAATACTAGTGCAAGAGCCTGTGGAGAATTTGACTTTTGGAGAAAGAAATTTGGAAGAACTGTAAAACGAGGAGAAAAAGGGATTCCCATTTATAAAAATTATGGGGAATATGGCAAGGTAACCTATATTTTTGATCTAAGCCAGACAGTTTCACTATCAAGAACTACAAATCAGGTTGAGTTATGGGAATTAAGTAACGGTGAGGATAGTTTAAGGGAAGTTTTAGGGTATAATGGAGCTTTTAATAAGACTGAAATAGATGATATGACAATAGATGAAATTCTTGAAAACATTGCATATACAGAAGTAATAAATAGGGGAAATTATATCTTAAATGAACTTAAGGTAGATTTAGGTCATAGGAAAACTTACAATGACTTTCTTGCAGAATCTATAAAAATTGGATATGCAAGTAGGCTTGATATAAGTTACCCAGTAGATATAGCTAGAATTAATAGTGTTATTGGAAGCCTTGATGAAATTTCCCTAACAATAGTGGGAAGTGAAATAAATTCAATGGTGGAAGCTTTGCTTGAAAAAACAATTGCCATAGATAAAGAAATTGATAAAAATAAGGTGCTGACAAAAAGACCAGTAGAGCGGTACAATGAAAACATAGTAGAAAGAGATAACGAAGAAGATACAGGAGGGATAGATGATGAATTTCGAGGAAATGCTGGAAGTATACCAGAAGGAAGAGAAGATAGAGAGTCAATATCAAATGATGTTTGGACAATGCCAAAGCCAGGAAGAGATAATCTTGAAGATGAAGGAAATATCAGAGGAAGCTCTGATGAAAGACCAGA
This sequence comes from Sporanaerobacter sp. PP17-6a, assembly GCF_900095615.1. Lineage (NCBI taxonomy): Bacteria > Bacillati > Bacillota > Tissierellia > Tissierellales > Sporanaerobacteraceae > Sporanaerobacter > Sporanaerobacter sp. PP17-6a. The sequence continues at coordinate 106,702 of NZ_FMIF01000001.1, forward strand.
CCTACCAAACTCACAGATTCGCCAAGGCCAGACTGAGCTTCTTGCTAGAGGAGAAGGAGGATTTATTTCAAGAGATGTTTCTAGACAAGAGCCTGATGAAACATTTACTGGAAATAGAAGAGACAGCCAGGAACTTTATGGAGATGGAGAGACCAAGGATGATGGAAAGCTTTGGACTGACAGAGAAGTTAAAGGAAGAGGATCAGATGAAGTGGGTAGGGCTGATGGAGAATCTCAATCATCAGTTGAGGGAACTAGCAATGAAGGAGTTCATTTACAATTAGATGAAGAAATAAGTAAAGATAGGGACCAGGAGGTAGAGGATGAATCTACTTCCTTTTTTATTTCCAAATATTACTCTAAAGAAAATCCAAAGGAGCTTATGAATGAAGAAATTTTAGAGAATGTTCCTAGTCTAGGAGAAACAGAAGAAGTATCAGCCGGGGATAAGACAGTCCATACAGCCTATATTATTCCCTTTAGAAGCAATTGGACCTGGTATTTAACAGAATATGACCCTGAAACAGAAGATGCCTTTGGCCTTGTAGCAGGCATAGAACCAGAATGGGGTTACTTCAATCTTAAGGAACTTAGGGAAGTTGGAGCAGAAAGACTTATACTTGAAGATTTTCCTAAGACATTTAGGGAATTAAGAGACAGCGAATTAAAAAAACAATTAAGCGAAGATGAAATTCATAGGGTGTTTTTTGGGCAGCTTGATAGTCCTACTAGGGATGAGAACCTAGAGGAAAAAGATCCAGAAATTCTTTTCATGCAAGGAGAAGAATTAAAAGAAAATCCTATTACAAAAGATAGCGTTATAAAAATGTGGGATAATCCCTTTATTGTTAAAGCTATAAAAGAGGAAATCCTATCCATTGAAATCCTTCCCTATGAACTTAAGGATGAGTATATTCTTGATGAAAGGCAAGTTAGAAGGCTTCAGTTTGAAGATATTGATGAACTTAATGAATTTCTTTATAGGGCAGAGCTTTATGATTTTGATGAAGAAAAATCTAAAGAAGTAGAACAAATGACTTTTTCTCTTGATAACTTTGAAGATGATAAGGATATACAAGAAGAAATCATAGAAAGACCAAGGGTTAAAAACTTTGTGATTAAAGATGAGGTGTTAGCAGAAAGCCTTCCACCACAAGAAAGGTTAGAAAACAATATCAATGCTATTAGAGTTCTTAAAAGATTAGAAGAAGAGGATAGAGAAGCAAGTAGAGAAGAACAAGAAATACTAGCTAGGTATGTTGGCTGGGGAGGCTTATCAGATGTATTTGATGAAAGCAAAACTGGTCAATGGGAGAGAGCAAGGAATTTCCTTAAAGAAAACTTAAATCCAAGTGAATATGAGGCTTGTGAAGAATCTACTCTTACAGCCTTCTATACACCTAAGCCAGTTATAGATGGAATCTATCAGGCACTTGAGAACATGGGATTTGAAAAGGGGAACATGCTTGAGCCTTCATGTGGGGTTGGTAGCTTTATGGGTAGCCTTCCTGAAAGCATGAAAGAATCAAAGGTATATGGTGTTGAGCTTGACAGTATCTCAGGAAATATTGCAAAGAAACTATATCCTGAAAACAAGGTCCAGGTAAAAGGATTTGAGGAAACATCATTTTCTAATAACTTTTTTGATCTTGCAGTTGGAAATGTTCCTTTTGGTGAATTTAAAGTTAGTGATAGGGCTTATGATAAAAACAACTTCCTTATCCATGACTATTTCTTTGCAAAATCAATAGACAAGGTTAGAAGTGGTGGGGTTATTGCCTTTATTACTTCTAGTGGAACTCTGGATAAAAAAGATGATTCTATTCGTAGATATATAGGGGCTAGGTGTGACCTATTAGGTGCTATAAGATTACCTAACAACACTTTTAAAGGTATGGCAGGGACAGAAGTAACCAGTGATATTATCTTTCTTCAAAAGAAGGATTCAGTAATAGAAAGGGAAGAACCCTGGTATGAACTTGGAAGAGACGATGAAGGCCTTTACTATAATAATTATTTTATAGAAAATCCTGAAATGATACTAGGTCAAATGGTAGAGGTATCTGGCAGATTTGGTAAGACCCTAACTTGTATGCCAAAAGAGAATCAGGATTTAAAGGCAGATCTTTTTGAAGCAATTAAGAATATTAAAGGTAAGATTGAGCCTATAAAGATAGAAAGAGAAAATGAAGAAAGTGAACCTGAAATTATTCCTGCTGATGAAGGTGTAAAGAACTTTTCCTTTACTGAAAAAGATGGAAAAATCTACATGAGAGAAGATTCTATCATGAGAGAAGTAGAAAAAAATGATAGGGATCTAGAAAAAATAAGGGATTATATAGCTTTAGGAAAAGCCCTTAGGAATGTGATAGATTCTCAACTTGAGGATGAAAGTGAAGATAAAATAAGGGAAAGCCAGAACCATCTTAATAAAATTTATGATGATTTTTCTGAGAAACATGGCTATATAAACGGAACAATGAATACTAGGCTTTTATCTGAGGATAGTAACTTTGCCCTTATTTCAAGTATTGAAAAGTTAGAAGAGGGAAGGTTCAAGGGAAAAGGAGATATATTTACAAAAAGGACAATTAAGAAGGCAGTTCCTGTTAGCCATGTTGATAGTCCAGATGAGGCACTTATCCTTTCTATTGCTGAAAAAGGCAGAGTAGATTTAGCTTATATGGAAGAACTTACTGATATTAAGGAAAGAGATTTAGTAGATAGCCTAAAGGGGAAAATCTTTCTTGATATTAAAGAATTTGATAGAGAAAATAATGCCCTACCTTTCACTGAGAAAGAAAAGGCTAATCCTATGGCCTTTAATTATGTAAGTGCAGATGAATATCTAAGTGGAAATATAAGAGATAAAATTAATGTCTTAGAGGAATACATTACTAGTACTGAAAGAAGTCTACGCTTTATAAATGAAGAAGACAATTTAAATTTAAGGGAAATAGAAAAGAATCTAAGTAATTTAAAGATGCAAAGAGAAAGCCTTAAAGAAGTAATGCCTAAAGACCTTACAGCATCAGAAATTACAGTAAGATTAGGGGCAACCTGGGTACCAGCTAAGGATGTTGAAGACTTTATGTTTGAGACCCTTAAGACACCAGGATTTGCAAGATGGGATATTAATGTTAGGTATTCATCTTTTACTGCTGAATGGAGGATAGAAGGTAAAAGTAAAGACAGGGGAAATGACCTAGCCAATATGACCTATGGAACTAGTAGGGTAAATGCCTATAAAATAATCGAAGATGCTCTTAACCTCAAGGAAACTAAGGTATGGGATAGGGTAACTAATCCAGATGGTAGTACATCTTCTGTTTTAAATAAGAAAGAAACTATGTTGGCAAGTCAAAAACAAGAACTGTTAAAAGAGGAGTTTAAAAACTGGATATTTAATGAGCCAGATAGAAGGCATAGGCTAGAAAAAATATACAATGAAAGATTTAATTCAGTACGTAATAGGGAATATGATGGTTCTAATTTACATTTTGAAGGGATGAATACTAGTATAATTCTAAAAGACCATCAAAAAAATGCAGTTGCAAGGACTCTATATGGTGGAAATTCTCTTCTTGCCCATACAGTAGGAGCAGGTAAGACCTTTGAAATGATAGCCTCAGCAATGGAATCTAAAAGACTTGGAATGAGTAGCAAGGCCTTATTTGTAGTTCCTAATCACCTAACAGAGCAAATAGGCAGGGATTTTATGGAACTTTATCCAGGGGCAAATATTATGGTTGCTACAAAGAAAGATTTTCAGCCAAATAATAGAAAGAGGTTTATAGGTAAGATTGCAACAGGAGAATATGATGCAGTTATTATAGGTCATTCTCAGTTTGAAAAGATCCCTATGAGTAAGGAATACCAAGAGAACCATATAAGAAGCGAAATAGAAGGAATACTCCAATATATTGAAGAGTATAAGTACGATAGAAGTCAGAATTTCACAGTAAAGCAGTTACAAAATACAAAAAAGAAACTTGAGGGAAGACTTAAGAAATTAAATGATGACTTTAAAAAAGATGATGTAGTAACCTTTGAAGAACTTGGTGTTGATAAGCTTTACGTAGATGAAGCCCATAACTATAAGAATCTATTTCTTTATACAAAGATGAGAAATGTAGCTGGAATAGGTCAAAGTGAAGCCCTTAAATCTTCAGATATGTTTATGAAGTGTAGATATCTAGATGAAATGACTGGTGGAAGGGGTGTTGTCTTTGCTACAGGAACCCCAGTATCTAATAGTATGACTGAACTCTATACAATGCAAAGATACTTACAATTTGATGAATTAGAAAAAAACAACTTACACCATTTTGACTCTTGGGCCAGTACCTTTGGAGAAACTGTAACAGCAGTTGAACTTTCTCCTGAAGGAGATAAGTATAGAGCCAAAACTAGATTTAGTAAATTTTACAATCTACCTGAGCTTATGGCAATGTTTAAGGAAGTAGCAGATATTAAAACAGCAGATATGCTAGATTTGGCTGTTCCTGAGGCTGAATATGAAACTATAGTAACAATGCCTACCCAGGAGCAGAAAGAGGTCTTAAAAGGCATTTCTGAGCGTGCAGATAGGGTTAGAGATAGAAGGGTTGAGCCAGAAGAAGATAACATGCTTAAAATTACCAATGACGGTAAAAAGCTAGCTCTTGACCAAAGACTTATTAATCCCCTATTACCTGATGATCCAAATAGTAAGGTTAATGTATGCGTAAAAAACATCTTTTCCATATGGGATAAGACAAGAGAGAATAAGTCTACCCAACTAGTATTTTCAGATATGTCCACACCCAAAAATGATGGGACATTTAATGTTTATGATGATATAAAAGATAAACTTTTGGCTCTTGGAGTTCCTGAAAAGGAAATAGCCTTTATCCATGATGCCAATACAGAAAAGCAAAAAGATGAATTATTTGCAAGAGTGAGAAAGGGTAAGGTAAGGATTCTTTTAGGTTCTACACAAAAGATGGGGACAGGTACAAATGTGCAAGAAAGACTTATAGCAACTCATGATCTTGATGTACCTTGGAGACCTGCTGATTTAGAGCAAAGAGCAGGTCGTATAGTAAGGCGTGGTAATAGAAATGATAAGGTTAAAATATTTAGGTATGTTACTGAGAACACCTTTGATAGCTACCTCTGGCAAACCATAGAAAATAAGCAAAAATTTATATCTCAGATTATGACCTCTAAGACACCTGCCAGGGTAGCAGAAGATGTTGATGAAAATACCCTATCCTATGCCGAAATAAAAGCCCTAGCAACAGGCAATCCCCTTATAAAAGAAAAAATGGACTTAGATATTGAAGTTACAAAATTAAAAATGATGGAAGGAAACTATAAGAGCAATCTTTATAGCTTAGAAGATAAGATTATAAAGACCTATCCTAGAGAAATAGAAAGGTATGAGAAGTTAATTGAGGGAGCAAAAAAAGATATAGCTAGGATAGAGCCACAAGCCGCAGGAGATAATAAATTTACCTTTATCAAAATTGGAGATGAACTTATTAAGGATAGAAAAGAAGCAGGAGATAAAATCTTAGAAGCAGTTAAGGGAATAAAGCTTAATGATAAAAAAGTCATAGGTGAATATAGGGGTTTTCCAATAGAGATAACTTACAATATCATAACCAATGAGCATAACTTTAACTTAAAGGGGGCCAATAATCATTATGGAGACCTAGGGCAAAATAGGGATGGGAATATTACTAGGATGGATAATGTCTTAGAAAAGATACCAGATAGCTTGAAGCAATTTGAGGAAAAGCTATTAGCTACAAAGGAACAATTAGAAATAGCTAAAGAAGAAGTAAAAAAGCCTTTTGACAAAGAAGAGGAATTAAAGAATAAGGTGGCAAGGCTGGCTGAAATTAATAAGCTTTTAGATATGGGAGAAGTAGAGGAATTAGAAAACCTAAATCCTCTTATTGAAGATGTGAAAAGGGCAATAATTGACTATTGCAATATGGAATTTGGAGAAGACTATGCCTATGAAGATTTTAATACCCTCTTCCCAGATGAAGGCCATATTGGCCTGGCCTACACTACTACAAAAGATGGGAAACATGAAATCCAGTATGAAATAAGTCTTAAAGACTATTCTAGAACCCAATATGTAGATGATAAGGAAGTATCTCATCTAAATTATCTTGAAGGAGAAGGTGGTGAAGCAGTAAGCAAAGAAACAGCCCTTGAATTATTATTAGCAGATATTAAACATGGTGACTTTAATGATTTTGTTAGAGTAAATGAAAAAGACCTAAAAGAGAAACTAGGGCTTGAAATTGACGATGATGGAAATTTTTATGATCCACTTTCCCTAGATATGGATAATGATGGCATCCCTGATAGGTATGACAATGATTTTAGGAGTAGCAACTATTTTGAATCTATCTATGATGTAGATGGACTTAAAAAAGATGATAAGGAGTCTACACTTGGAAAACTTGAAAAATATAAGTCTAAAGTTAAGGATGAATTTTCCCTATCCCAAGAAGATGGAGAAAAAGATAAGTATAAGGGAGCAAGATAAAAACAAAATTTATGAAAAACATTATAGAAATTTTGAGGAGGAATATTATGCTTAGTGAAAAAAATAAATTATTAGAATATTTTGGGCTAAATAGCTATAGCGAAATGGTGGACTATATTAGGGACAATCCAGGAGATGAAAAGGTTAAGGAAATAAAGGAATTATTTGAAATCTATTCTACAGACCTTGATTGGGAGGTGGATAGGGATGAAAAATAACTTATATAAAGAATTTAATTGTAATAGTAAGGAAGAACTTTATGAGAAAATAAAAAGACAAGATAATGATGTAAAACCACTTTTGGAGTTCTTAGATTATGCTAGAGCTAATATTAAAAATAATAAAAAAGCAATAGATGGTCCCGATGTCTTTGTAGACTATGTAAAGTCAACAACTTTACCTACTAAAGATACTGGGACTATTATTTTTGTAAATACAAAAAATCATCCTGTCCATTTAAAAAGAACTAGGCTAAGCTGGAAAAATAGCATAAAGGAAGCTCTTAAAGAAGGCTTATTAGCAGGTGCTAACAGGGTGTTTATAGCTTTTTCTAATGAAACACCCTATGAAAGAATGGAAGAAACCAAAGATTATTTTGAAAAAATAGGAATGAAAGTTATAGATACCATTGGCTATGGCAAGGAAGATAATAGTTTCTTATCAAGGATGGCAGGAAAAACTTACTATCCATCTATATCCTATGGGTTGGCAAATGACTCTGAAACTGAGTACAAAGAAAAAGATTACAGTCTAGAAGGAAAATATGAGGATTTTGCCAGCTATTTTGCTAGTAATGAGTTAATAAATCTTAATGTAATAGATAATGTGGAAGAGATAAAGGAATTACTAAAAATTGGCTTTCAACATCATCAGCAAGAGGTTTTTGGAATGTTAATTTATAATAGTGACGAAAAGATAATTGGAACTGAGGAACTTTTTAAGGGATCAACAGATTCTTCTATAGTGGATTTAAAAATAATGGCTAGATCTTTACTTGATTATCAAGATGTGAAGGGATTTGCAGTATTTCATAACCACCCTAGTGGTAACCCTACTCCAAGTAAGGAGGACATAGCAATGACACAAAGATTAGAAAATATGACAGAAATATTTGAAATAGAGATTTTAGATCATTTTATAGTAGGTAAGGAGAAAACCCTATCTTTTTCACAAGATGTTAGTGGCTTTAAAAGCCATAATTCAAACTATCAAGACAAGATAGAAGGTGTATCTATTGTTAAGGAGCCTAATGATAATTATTTGGCGAATTATTTGCAGAAAAAAGAAGGCTCAACAATTGATGCACTCAATAAAATGATAGATGAGGACTACGAAGGCTTTGTTAAGGCTCTCATTAGCATAGAAAATGGTATAGAAGATCCAAAGCTATTAGATGAGCTATATGATAAGTTTATGCAAAATGATGGAGTAAATCTAATTAATGACTACTTTGATGAACTTATATATGACCTAGAGTATGATGTTACAAGGGGTAGAGAAAGGGATGTAGGATCAACCCAAATACCAAGTAAGGAAAAAGAGCTTTTTAATAAAATAGATGGATTTGTAGATGCTTATACAGACTTATCCAATGCCATGTATGACATAGATTATGACTTTGCAGAAGCTTACCCACTAGAGAAATCTTTCCATGATATTGACTTTATAAGATGGGCTGAAGCCAGTAAGCTAAATATATCAGAAGGTAGTAAAGAAAAAAATCTAGGAAAAATAAATGCCATAAAAGATAAGAATGACAAGAAAAAAGAGTCTACTATTGAAAAACTTAATAAGCTTAAAGATAAGGTTGCAAAGGACAGTAGTGATAAGCTACAAGATAAGCTAGGAGATAAGAAGAAGGATAGGGAGATATAAGTATAGTAGCACTAGCGACTACTTGATATGGGCAGGCTTCGGCCTGCTCTTTTTTTACTGTTGCCAAATGAAGCGCGTAATAGTAAAATAAGAATTAAGTAATACTTTAATAAGAATTGCGGGGTGCAATATGGAAATAAAAATGTTTTATAAAACTCAAAGAGAGTTGGGAGAAGTTTTGAATAGAGTAGTAGATTCATATTGGTCTGACCAAATAGATGAAAATACTCTTATTAAAACAATAAAATATCTCTATGAAAACAATTCTTCTAAAATGGTAAAGGATGGCACTTTCACTACTGTCTTAAAGCAACAATGTGGGAAGAGAAGGTTAGAGGTAATCAATAAAATCTTAAATATAGAGGAAGATTATTGATATGGCTGAAATATATACAAAATACAACTTTGATTTAGATTTAATAAAGAGAAATAAGCTACTAGGCCTACTTTGTATGAGTGCTGATGAGTTTTTAAGGCATATAGAAGTAAAAGACTTAAGCATAATTAATCTAGGCTTAGATTTAAGTCATAAGCTTAAAGAATACCCTATGGAATATAGAAATAGTAAAGTCTTAGATGAACTAACAAATATATTAGCCAAAGCCCAAACAGAATATATTGTGGTGAAAAATATAGACATCTTATTTAACCCAGATTATAAACTCAATATCCTAAGCTACTTTATAAATTTATCTAGAAGTAGGCTAATATTTGTAGAATGGCCAGGCAGGCTAAAAGGTAGAATGCTAGAATACGCTGATATAAATTCACCTGACTACCATAAATATAATATTGATGATTATAAGATTATTCTTATTAAGTAGAGAGGAGCTTAAAAATGAAATATTCAGATATTATTAATTTTAATCCCATCCAAACAGTAATTCAATTAAAGGATGCCAATGATGAAACTAAAGCTAAAAACTTAGTAGAATCTTATGTTATGTCTGATGAAATGGCAGAAAAATTTAATGGAGGCATCTTAGAAGAACTACAATTTGATGAGGTAATAGATAATAAGGGAGTACTTATAGTAGGTAATTATGGAACGGGTAAAAGTCACCTAATGTCTCTTATATCAGCCATTGCCAATAATGCTGATAATCTTAATTATCTAGGTAATAAAAAGTTTGCTAGCTATTCAGAGAAAATAGCTGGTAAGTTTGAAGTCTTAAGAATTGAAATAGGATCAGTAAGTAACTCCCTTAGAAATATTGTAACTGGAGAGTTGGAAAGGGACTTAGAAAAAAGAGGTATTAAATTCGAATTTCCCAGTGCTGATAAAATCACAAACAACAAAGAAGCTTTAATTGAAATGATGTATAAATTTGAAGACAAGTATCCAGATAAGGGATATTTACTAGTGGTTGATGAGCTTTTAGATTATCTTAGGACTCGCAAGGAACAGGAACTAATACTAGACTTAAATTTTTTAAGAGAAGTGGGAGAGTTTATAAAAGATTCTAGATTTAGGCTTATTTGTGGTATCCAAGAACAACTATTTGACAATCCAACTTTTTCTTTTGTTGCTAATTCCCTTAATAGGGTTAAAGACAGGTTTGAACAGGTCATAATTAGAAAAGAAGATACTGCTTATGTGGTAGCAGAAAGAATTTTGGGAAAAAGCAAGGAGCAAAAAGCCATGGTAAGAGACCATCTGGCTCCCTACCATAAACTTTATTCAGGAATGTCAGAAAGAATTGATGATTATGTAGACCTTTACCCTATTCATCCTGCCTACATAGATATATTTAATAGAGTATATATAGCCGAAAATAGGGAAGTCTTAAGGACCATATCATTAACGGTTGAATCCTTATTGGACAAGGATATCCCAGAGGAAGCTCCTGGAATAATATCCTTTGATTCATACTGGACCTTCATTAAAGATAATTATGCTAGAAAATCCGAGTTTGAAGTTAAAGAAGTTATGGAGAAAAGCGGGGTCTTAGAAGAGAAAATCAAGAAGACCTTCCCAAAAGGGAAAGGAATCTACAAGGATATGGCTTTACAAATAATCTATGCCCTAAGCGTTCATAGATTAACTACCAGTGGCATAGATGTTAGAATAGGTTTAACAGCTGAAGATTTAAGAGATGACCTCTGTCTCTTTATGGAAAATATGCCTGAACTAGATGCTGATTTTCTTTTAGCAACAGTACAGACTTCAATAAATGAAGTTATAACCCTAGTTAGCGGACAGTTTATTGAACATAACAAAGATAATGGCCAGTATTTCCTAGATTTAAAAAAAGATATAGACTATGATGCCAAAATCCAACAAAAAGTAGACATGATGATTCCAGAGGATTTTAATAGATATTTTAATAGGTTAATCTATAGTGCCTTAGATTGGGATGCTGAGCAGTATGTGACAAACTTTGATATTTATGAGTATACCTTAAATTGGGAGTCAAGAAATGTATACAGGGAGGGTTATCTCTTTATGGGACTACCTACTGAAAGATCTACAGCCCAGCCCCCAAGAGATTTTTATATTTATATACTACCACCTTATCTAGATAAATCTAAGATAGAAAATCCAGAATCAGATGAGGTCCTATTTAAATTTATAAATAATGATGACTTCCATGAAAACTTAAGTCTTTTTGCAGCAGCCAGTGCCATGAGACAGGATGCAGCAGAACAAAACACAAAAAATATATACGGGAAAAAGGTAGAAAGCTATAGAAAGAATTTGTTGAAATGGCTAAATGACAATAAAAACACCTGCTTTTCCCTTGTGCATCAAGGTAGTGAAAAAACTTTAATAGAAGCAACAGGAGGAAAATCTAGGTTGCAAACAGATTTAAAAAGTTCTATTGACCTAGCATCTTCCATGGCCTTGGAAAACAGCTTCCAAGCAAAATACCCAGAATTCCCTAAATTTAAAAATAAGATTACCATAGAAAATAGGGCTGGGGTTTTGGAGAGGGTAATTAAGAGTTTTGCAGGTAAATTAAGCCAGGATGTTATGGAATATCTAGATTCATTTGGCCTAATAAAGAATAGTAAAATTGATGTGACAGGCTCCAAATATGCTATGGAAATAGTAAAATTAGTTAAAGACCTACCAAGGCAGGGAGTCCTTAATCGTTCAGACTTTATAGAAGAAGTTTATGACAATAGCATGGTTAAAAAGTTCAATATAGATTTAGGCTACTTTACACCTGTTCTTCTAGCCTTGGTCTATGCAGGCCATATAACTATTACCTTAAAAGATAACAGGGTCCTATCGGCCTCTAATATGGAACTTACAGCTAAACTAGGCAATATGGATATGCAAGAATTTAAATATATATCAAAACCTAAAGAGGCTGCAGTGGTGGAAATAAGCAGGCTATTAGAAATCTTAAAATTACCTACTGGCCTAGCTTCAAGTCCTAAGGAATTAGAAAAAGGATTAGACAAAATACTAGAAACCTGCTCTGATTGGGCTGGTAAGGCTATAAACACCAAACAAGTAATAAATAATGATTTTAACCTTTGGGGAGAGCCACTTATCCAAGGCCATTTCTTAGAAAAATATGAAAGAGATATATCTATAGTTGTGGATGAATTTGGAGGATTTGCTAGTAAGTATAACACTCCAGCTAAATTCAACAACCTAAACTTGACCCTGGAGAGAATAGAAGAAATTGGAAGAGGAATAGAGAGCATTGACCTTATTAAGAATTATACAGATCTTAGGAATTCTACTGGAAACTTAATCAACTATATATCTAACATAGAAACCATGGACCTGCCTAGCCAATTTACAGAAAAAATAAGCCAGGCAAAGGAAAGATTTAGGGACCAAAGAGACAGTTTAAAAGATGGAAAAGAATTAGAAGGTGTAATCTTTAATATTAGCTCTGATTTAAAGGAAATAAAGAAAGAATATATTGATTACTATATTAAAAAGCACCAAAAGCTTAGACTTAACCATAAATCCGCTGTTAAATTAAATGAATTAAAAAACTCAAGGGAAATCACCAACTTGAACAGACTAAAAAATATAGAAGGAGTATTTTCTTTAGGACAATTATCTGCTCTTGAAAAAACTCTGTCAGACTTAAAAATCTGCTATGACTTGGAAGTAAAAGAACTTGAAGAAAGCCCCATTTGCAAGCATTGTAAATTAAAGGACCTAAGAGAAGATCTTGACTATAATAACAAGATTGACTCCTTGGAAGAGGAAGTTATTAACCTGCTTTCCCAGTGGGAAGACCTACTTATCCAATATATTGAAGACCCTCTAGTCTTAGAAAATATGGACCTGCTCAACAAAGAGGAAAAAGAAATAGTAGAGTCTTTTATTAAAGGGAAGAAGCTACCACAAGCTATAGAACCTAATTTTATAAAAAGTTTTAACCTTCTTTTTTCTGAACTAAATAAGGTGACAATAAAATTAGATGACTTATCAAAAGAATTATTAAAAATCGGACCAACTACAGTTGAGAATTTAAAAAATAGAATTTCAGATTTTATAGACCAGCAAATTAAAGATATGGACCCTAAAAATCTAAGAATTATCTTAAAGGATGAAGCAAGCAACTATAACATAATAATAAAAGAGGAGGAGCAAAATGGCTAAGAAATTTGAAGAAGGTAAGGTTCTTAACAAGGAAATACTAGACAAGCTAAGGGATATAGAAGGATTTCCTTTAGGAGAAGATGAGGATATAATAAAGCTTTCTGCTCCACCCTACTATACAGCCTGCCCCAACCCTTTTATTAATGATTTTATAGAGGAGTTTGGCAAGCCCTATGACGAAGAGACAGATGACTACCATAGGGAGCCCTTTGCAGCAGATGTTTCTGAAGGGAAAAACCATCCTATTTATAATGCCCATTCCTATCATACAAAGGTGCCCCACAAGGCTATAATGAGGTATATTCTCCATTATACAGAGCCAGGAGATATAGTTTTTGACGGTTTTTGTGGCACTGGTATGACAGGTGTAGCTGCTCAAATGTGCGGCAATCCTGAGGCTGATTTAGAATTCAAGCTTCAACTTGAAAAAGAAATGCCCTATATCAAATGGGGTTCAAGGAAGGCTATACTTAATGACCTGTCCCCAGCAGCTACCTTTATTGCCCATAACTATAATACACCTGTTGATGTGGAGGAATTTGAAAAAGAAGCCAATAGGATTTTAGATGAATGTGAAAAAGAGCTAGGCTGGATGTATGAAACCAATCATGTGGACGAAAATGGTAACCAGATATATGATATGGCAGGACCAGTAAAGGGAAAAATAAACTACACTATTTGGTCTGATGTTTTAATTTGTCCGAATTGTAGTAACGATATTAATCTTTGGGATGTAGCTGTAGACAATGATAATGGTACAGTAAGCGATAGTTTTACATGTAATAATTGTAAAGCAAATCTAAAGAAAAACGAATGTGATAAAGCCATGGAACTAATATATGATGAATACTTAAAAACAAATGTTTATATATCAAAACAAGTGCCAGTTTTAATTAATTATTTTGTAGGGAAGAAAAGATTTGAAAAGAAACCTGATAAATTTGATTTTGACTTAATAAAGAAAATTGAATCTATGAAGTTAAAAACTTGGTATCCGACTGATAGAATGATTGTCGGGAGCGAATCAAGAAGAAATGATAAAGATGGAATCACTAATGTTCATTATTATTATACAAAACGAAATTTAGCTATTATGAGTTGCATTAGTCAAAAAAGTAATAGTAATTCAAGTAAATTTTTATTAACTGCATCTCTTGTGATGGGAACAAAGATGTCGAGATATGGGAAAAGAACAGGAAATCTTTCTGGAACATTATATATACCTTCTTTAATAAAAGAATTAAATATGTTTGAATTTATAAGTAGAAAATTACATGGAGGAAAAGGAATTCTTAAGCCTCTAAATATGATATCGAAATTTAAATCAAATGATGTATTGCTCCAAACTAGTTCTTTAGGCGATATGAGAAATATTGCTCAAAATTCGATTGATTATATATTTACAGATCCACCTTTTGGTGCCAATTTAAATTACTCTGAATTGAATTTCTTATGGGAGTCTTGGCTCAAAGTAATAACAAATAATGAGCCAGAGGCTATTGTAAATAATGTTCAAGGGAAAGGGCTAGTTGAATATCAATCCTTAATGACTCAGTGCTTTAAAGAATATTATCGGGTTTTAAAACCTAATAGATGGATGACTGTAGAATTTAGTAATTCTAAGAATTCAGTTTGGAATGCCATCCAAGAGTCATTAGTAAGGGCTGGCTTTATAATTGCAGATGTTAGGGTTTTAGATAAAAAACAGGGGTCTTTTAAACAGGTAAACTATTCATCTGCTGTAAAGCAAGACCTAGTTATTTCAGCCTATAAGCCTAGGGAAGGATTTGTTGAAAACTTTATAAAAAAGGCAGGAACTGAAGAAAGTGTTTGGGACTTTGTTAGAGAACACTTAGAAAAACTTCCCGTTGTAATTGAAAGAGGGACCTATTTAGAAAGGGTAGCTGAAAGAGATGCCCATTCCCTTTTTGATAGGATGATTGCCTATCATGTTGTTAATGGTGTATCTATCCCCCTAGATATCCAAGAATTTTTTAGAGGCTTAGATGAAAGATTTATAAAAAGAGATAATATGTATTTCCTTCCAGACCAAGTAAATGAATATGATAATGCAAGGATAAAATTTGATTTGCCTGAAATACAATTTTCACTGTTTGTAGAGGATGAAAAATCTGCCTTGGCCTGGTTATATTACCAACTAGACACTCCCCAAACCTATAGTGAACTCCAGCCTAAGTTTATGAAAGAAGCCAAGCCAGCAAGGCATGAAAAGATGCCAGAATTAATAGACCTTCTACAGGAAAACTTTCTGCAGGATGATGAAGAAAAATGGTATATACCAGATATAACTAAGTCAGGTGATATTCAAAAACTCAGGGAGAAGAAACTACTTAAGGAATTTGAAGAGTATCTCAATTCTAAAGGCAAGTTAAAGAGATTTAGGACTGAGGCCATTAGGGTGGGATTTGCAAAGCTTTGGAAAGAGAAGAATTACAAACTTATTGTAAAAATGGGAGATAGAATTCCTGAAAATGTTTTACAGGAAGATGATAAGCTACTAATGTACTATGATATATCTTCCTCTAGGATAGATTAGTGGATGAGGGATAAAATGTATGAATTGGGTCAATGGATTAAGAAAATTGAAAACGGACAAAGAGTACAGGTTTTAGAAGTTTTTGAAACATGGGGATATTCATCCCTGAAAGTTTACAATCCAGAGGAAAAGAAGATTGAATTCTTATCAGCTGACAGGGTCTTAGAGGAATGGGATCAGGAAATAGATGGGGATTATATTAAATACAAGATAGTATTACTTAAGCTTTTGCAGGAAATTTCCCAAGGCATGCTAACATCTTTAAAGGAAGGGGTAATCCCCCTTCCCCACCAGCTCTATGTCCTCAAAAGGGCCCTATCAGAATCCAGAATTCGCTATGTTTTAGCTGATGAAGTTGGACTAGGTAAGACTATTGAAGCAGGTCTAATAATTAGGGAGCTTAAGGCCAGAGGCCTAGTTAAAAGAGTACTAATAATCTGTCCTAAAGGTCTAGTTTCTCAATGGAACCTAGAATTAAAAGAAAAGTTTGATGAATATTTTAATATAATATTGCCTTCTGAGTACGAGACTATAAAAAGGATTATAAACAAGGATCAAGTTTATAGCCAATTTGATCAGATCATAAGTCCCATGGATTCCATTAAGCCTATAGAAAGACGGGCAGGATGGACCCAGGATGAGATTAAAAAATATAATGAAGAGAGGATTTATTCTATCATAGAGGCGGATTGGGACCTGATTATAATTGATGAGGCCCATAGGATGGCAGGAAGCTCAGACCAGGTAGCCAGATATAAACTGGGGAAGATGCTTAGTAAGGCAAGCCCTTATCTCCTCCTTCTTACTGCAACTCCTCATTCAGGAAAAACTGATCAATTTCTTAGACTGCTAGGATTATTGGACCAGGATGCTTTTCCAAATTATCAATCCTTGATTAAGGAAAATGTTGGCCAATATATAATAAGGACAGAGAAGAGAGAAGCTATAGATAATAAGGGAAAGAGATTATTTAAAGATAGGAAAACCCACTTAGTTGAGGTTAAATGGGATGAAAAACACAGCAACCAGAGCCATCTATATGAAATGGTAACTGACTATGTAAAAAAGGGATACAATAGGGCAATAAAAGAGAAGAAATCCTATATAGGTTTTCTTATGGTCTTAATGCAGAGATTAGTTACCAGTTCTACTGCAGCTATTAAAGATTCCATTAGTAGAAGGATAGAAATTTTAGAAAGCCAGCAGGTAAAAATTCATAATCTCTCCTTTGATGATCTAGCAGACATGGATTTTGAAGAAGGTATGGGCCAGGCCTTGGAACTAGCTTCCATAGATATTAAAAATGAAATTAAGGATTTAAAAGAGATACTAGGTCTGGCAAAGCAGGCTGAATATCAAGCCATAGATGCAAAGGCAGAAAGGCTTCTAGACTATTTAGATGAACTTTATTCCAAAGATAATGAAATGAAGGCTATTATCTTCACTGAATTTGTAGAGACTCAAAAATATTTAAGGTTATTTTTGAACAATAAGGGCTACTCCATATCTATTTTAAATGGATCTATGGATATGGAAGAAAGAGATAGAATTTTATTAGAATTTAAAGAAGATAACAATATCCTAATTTCTACAGATACTGGAGGAGAGGGATTAAACCTCCAATTTGCTAATATTGTTATAAACTATGACCTTCCTTGGAATCCTATGAAAATAGAACAGAGGATAGGTAGAGTAGACCGTATTGGTCAAGATAAAGATGTACTAGTCTATAACTTTATAAATATAGATACTGTGGAAAATAGGGTAAGGTCCATTTTAGAAAGTAAATTAGCCACTATATTGGATGAAACAGGTATAGATAAGTTATCTGACCTTTTGGATAATGAAATGGCTGAAATGGACTTTACTGATATATACATGAAATCTATCCGAGATGAAAAGTTTATAGACCATAATGTAAATAAGTTTGAAGAGGAATTTAGAAAACAAGTTGAAATAAGAAATCAATATAAGGAAATTATTAAAGATAATAAGGATTTGTCTGATGAGTCTTATAGTGAAAGTCACTTTGATTTGGATAAGAATCTTAATAGGATATTAGACTATTATCAAGCTAGCAAGGGTTTGACCTTGCCAAGGAAAAACTTATCACTGACTAATCCTTTAATTGAAAAACATATTAACAAGGATTTGGAATGGCATATATTAGACTCTGTTCCTCGGTTTTCAATTAAGAATTTTCCCAACGAAGATGGCTATTTTACTATTTGGCAGATTTCTTTAGGAGAGGAAAGGCAGTATAAGGATTATATACCTCTCTTCCTGACTAAAAAGATGTTATATAGGCCCATGTCTGGCAGGAAAATATGGGAGGAATTGTATAAGGAAGAGGATAATGTTGAATTTATTGGAATGGCAAAGATAGAAAGATCCTTATATGAAAGAATTGCTAAAAAGGCTGAAGAAATTGCCTATGATAACTTCTTGAATCTAAAAAATAAGTATGAATTAAAAAATAAGGATAACTATAGGAAATACAAACATTCTATAGAAGTTAAAAAGGATTTGGCTATGAAAATAGGCATAGATAATATTAGGAACTCAAAGTTAAAGGCTTTAGACAAGGAATTAATAGAAATAGAAAAAGACTATGAGGAGAAAAAAGGCCTTGTGCCTATTTTGCTTCCAGTTTTTATTGCAGAGTTGGTGAAGTGATATGTTAGTTGAGAAAATAAAAAACATTCTAGGCTTACCCTATAAGGATTATATTATGGTTAAAGACCCTGATAATATACTAGGGGAAAAAAGGATACTAGATGCTATAGAGTCAGAGGATTATAGAATAATTTTATATAAGGATGTAGAAGAATTTAGGTATATCTTTGAGAGTCAAATAAAGGCAGGTCATATAAAAAGACTTATCTTGATTTTAAAAGAGGATCTTTATATTGCCTATGACATAAAACAATGGTTTTCTGTTTGTAATTTAAGTTACAGTGAAATCTTTCCTAGGCTAAACAGGATGGTTTTAAAGGAAAAGAGAGCTTTAGACTGGGACCATATTTCTCTTGTTTATGAAAATACCTATGAAGATTATAGTTCTGAAGAAATGACCCATAGCTTTCTAGATGAAGTTATTTATGAAAAAGAGCATTTAATGTCCTATTTAAAGAAACTAGAAAATGATTTAGAGAGACTACTTGCTAGTCCTAGTGATTATAGAAAATGGTTTCAAATTGCTCATATAAATGCAAAAAGGAATTTAATTATAGGAAGGCTTAAGCTTAGTAAGGAAGACCTTATTGATATTACAAAAGATTTTCAGACATTTATTTTTGAAGAGTTCGGGTCTTTAAGTGGTAAATCCACATTTAAGGGGCCCATAATGGTTTCAAAGGTCATGGATTACCTTTTAAGAAGGGAAAAGAAAACTGCCCTTATAGTTTTAGATGGCATGTCTATAAGTGACTGGCTAATTTTAGAAAAACATCTAGACTATAGGGCAAGGACTGACTATGTATTTGCAATGATACCAACAGTTACTTCAATATCAAGACAAAGCCTTTTGGCAGGCCTTCTACCCCAGGAACTTATAGATCCTTTTAGTCTTATAAATGAAAAAAGGCAATTCTATAAGAAGGCTAAGGAATATATGGATGAATCTCAAATCTCTTATTATAGGGGCTACCAAATTGAACCTTCATTTAAAGATTTTTTCATAGCTATCATTATTAATGATATTGACGATTTAGTTCATAGGCAAATGTATGGTATAGAGGGACATAATGCAGATATTGAAAGGATGGGCCAGGCAGGTGAATTAAACAAATTGGTGGGAAAATTGTTGAAGGTTGGCTTTGAGGTTTATTTAGGTTCAGACCATGGCAATAAAGAGTCTTTGGGCCTTGGAAGACCAAAAGGTATGGGAGTTGAAGTAGAAACCAAGTCTCAAAAAATGATGATCATTAAAGATTATGCAGAAATTAAGGAAGTAACTAGGGACTATAAGCTCCTTGAATATCCTGGATATTATCTACCTAAGGACTATTCATATTTATTATCCAGAGAGGAAGAAGCCTTAGCAGCTGAAGGAGAAAGGATAATGTCCCATGGAGGAGCATCAATAGAGGAAGTTATTGTACCTTTTATAAAGATAGAGGGAGAAAATAAAAATGAGTAAGCAAGTTGGAATGTCAAGAAATATATCATTAGATTATTTAGATAAGACAGTAGAATTAATGAAAGATGAAGATGATTTTGAAAAAGTCAAAGATGATTTAAAGGAATATATAGGCCTTCATATTGATACAGCAACAAACACAAGAAAAACTGTAAGTATTTTATCTAATATTTGGCTTGAGGATGATGAAAAAAATAGAAGTATTAAGGCTTACGCTAGGGAAATAGTTAAAACAAACAATAGTAGCCTAAGGCTTGTTGCTCATTGGTGTATGATGCTTATAAGCTACAAGGTCTTTGAAGATATAGTTTCTATTGTCGGTAAATTAGATTATATGCAGGTTGAAATATCAAGCAAGTTTATAAGAGAAAAAATGACTGATATGTGGGGTGAGAGGCCAACATTAATCCATGCCATACCGAAAAACATTAGGACAATGAGGGATATTAATGTACTTGAGCCTGTTAAACATGGAGTTTATAAGGTAAAGAAACATAAGGTGGATGATGAAAGAGCTATCATATTAATTGTGGCCACCCTGATTCATCTAAAAGATAAACTTTATCTATCTCTTGATGAGCTGATTAATGATAGTATAATGTTCCCTTTTGATTATGATGTGAATATAGGAGTTTTAGAGGAGGCCAATATGTTTTCTTTTGATAGGTTTGGAGGGGAATTGGCCATAAGTTTAAAAGAAGAATTTTAGATAGGGAGGGATAAAATGAGACTTGTATACAAAGATTTAAGACAAAAGTTTATAGATTCTTTAAGGACTGACCTTATAGGCCCCTATGAGGAAGATGAAGAGCTAAGAGAAAGTCCTACAACTTCCTATATTATGGGCCGATTATCTCCTGAGGGAGAAGACTATTCATTTTTTTTAGATAGGGATAGTTTTTCTGAAAATGATTCTGAGGAAGGCATAATTGAAGATATGGAAAGCGATGATACCTTGTATATAAGTAAAAACAAGCAAGCTTCCTTGGGTCTAAGAGTATTTCTTTCTGAAGAAAATGACAGGATAGAAGTAAATATGAAATGGGCAGATTACATAGGCAGGGAGGAAGAAGGAAAATACTCTTTCTCTAGAAATCCAAGGGAATTTCAAGAAAATATAAATGTTAAATCAAGCAATATCTTAGGCCTGCATATTGAAAGAGATATTTACTTGTCTTGGATTGTTCATAGATTAGATACTGGTTATAAAATGGTTTCTATATATCTAGAAAATCGAAGGCATAAGGTAAAAGATTATGTGTCAAAAAATATTTTTCAAGTAGAGTTAGAACTGGTAAATAATGAATTAGGTTTTGTATCGGAAAATTTAGCCCATGGAATGAAGGAAGAGGAAGACTACTTTTTTAATAAGAAGCCCATATTTGCACGTGGCTATGGATGTGCTGCTAGATGGGATAAAGTAGATGGAAATACTGTTAAAATAGTTACAAGCGATTTTCTTCCAGAAAAAGAAATAAATGGTGTAGATTTAAATTTAGATAAGTATAGGGGATATTTCTCCATGTTAAAGTTTTCTAAAAGTGAAAATCAGGAAAGCACTTTCAGTGAATTGGAGGATATTTTAGGAGACTATGCTATCTGGATTAGTAGGCTGGAAGCTCATGAGTACATGAAGGATGAAACTTATAAGCCCGTTGGAAAAGAGAAAATAAAAATATGTAATGAAAATTTAGACAGGATGATAGATGGTTTAAGGATAATTAAAGAGAATAAAAAAGCCTACCAGGCTTTTACCTTTATGAATGAAGCTATGCATCTATCAAGGGCAATGAATTTATTTTCTAAAAGGGAAAATATAGAAGATGATTTAGGAGACTATTTAGGCGACCATTCACACTGGAGACCTTTCCAAATAGCTTTTATTTTACTTAATATTAGAAGCATAGTAGAGCCGGAATCTGCGGATAGGGATCTTTTAGACCTATTGTTTTTCCCGACAGGTGGGGGTAAGACAGAGGCTTATTTAGGTATCATTGCTTTTTTAATGGCTTATAGAAGATTAACTTCGGATGAGTGCCATGAATACCATAAGGATGGCGGTGTAACGGTGATTATTCGTTATACCTTAAGACTTCTTACCACCCAGCAGAGAGATAGAATATTAAAGCTTGTATCTGCCTGTGAAATGATTAGGATGAGAGAAGAAGGCCTATATGGGGAAAAGGAGTTTTCCATTGGATTTTGGGTTGGTAGTGGAGTTACTGTAAATAAGTTTAAAGATCTAGAAGTAAGCCAATATAATAATCAAAGCCAGGCTAATTATAAGAAAAGAACTCTTAAATCTCAGATTATAAAATGCCCTTCTTGTGGAGAAATTTTGGATGAAGAGAAATCCTATAAGATAGATATTCTCAATAAAAGTTTCACTATCAAATGCCCTAGGGAGGCCTGCTTTTTTAATAAAAGGCCAATACCTGTTTATTTAATAGACGAAGAAATTTATAGCAAGACTCCTACTATAATAATTGGGACTGTAGATAAGTTTGCAAGAATAACTTTTGAAGAAAGAGTCCATTTATTATTTGGAAAAAGAGATGTTGAATGTCTAGATTGTGGCAGCTTTTTATCTACTGATGAAGAAGAGATAACTAACTGTGCCCATAGGGGACATTTGTTTGAACAAAAACAAAAGCCTTGTAAGAATTTTTACCCACCAGAGCTAATATTACAAGATGAATTACATTTAATAACAGGCCCTCTAGGAACAATCTATGGGAATTATGAAATGGCCATAGATGCCCTATGTACAGCTGATATTGGTGGAAAAAGAATTAGACCCAAATATATAGCTTCTACAGCAACGATTAAAAATGCAGAGGAACAAGTTAAGGCTTTATACAGCAGAGCCCACAACCAATTTCCACCTAGTGGGCATGATTCAGATGACTCCTTTTTTTCAAAGGAAATATCCTTAGATGATTACCCATTTAGACTGTATTTAGGCGTAAGTTCACCTTTTGCCTCTATGAAGACAACAATACTGCGTGTTTATGCTGTTTTACTACAGACAGCCTATAGATATAAAGAAGATCCAATTTACAAGGATTATATTGATGCCTATTGGACCCTAATTGGCTATTATAATAGTAAAAGAGAATTGGGTGGAGCTGTAAGGCTTATACAGGATGACATTCCAGATAGAAGTAAAGTCTTGAAGGAGAAAAATAAGGATGAATGGGCTAGGATTTTTCTAAACTATGATGAGATAACATCCAGAAAAAAGGGTTGGGAAATTCCTCAAGTTTTGGAAAAACTTGAAAGGGGAATTAATCTTGGCAGTGATAAGGAAGTTTTAGATATAGCTGTTGCAACTAATATGATTCAAGTGGGAATGGACGTGGACAGGCTTGGACTAATGGCAGTGACTGGTCAGCCTAAAACTACTGCTGAATATATTCAGGCTACTTCTAGGGTAGGGAGACAAAGTCCTGGTTTAGTAGTAACTATTTATAATCCTTATAGGGCAAGAGACTTGTCCCATTATGAAAACTTTACAGCTTATCACTCCCATCTTTATAGATATGTTGAGGGAACATCAGCTACTCCCTTCTCTGCCAGAGCCAGGGAAAGAGCTTTACATGCCTCTTTCATAGCAATGCTAAGAAACGAATTTGAAGAATTGAGGACAAATAAATTTGGGGCAAGAAACATTGAAAATATAGACAAAGAAAAGATAGATATAATAATAGAAAAGATTCTTGAAAGGGTAAAAATTGTAGATCCAAATAACTTAGAAAAGGCAAAGGAAGAGTTGGTTTATTTCTTAGATGAGTGGAAGAAACTTTCAAGAAGTGAAGATAATTTATATTATGATTTTTATTATAATAGCATAGCCTATAAGACCAATAGAGTTCAGAGGTTACTAAGGCCTTATGGTTCATATGGTAAGCATAATTATGAAAAAGAAACCTTGAATAGTATGAGGAATGTTCAAAAAGAAGCTGGACTGTATCTTTGGAGGGATTAAAATGGAAATTGGTAATTTAAGTCAAAATCAAATAATAACTACTTTTGGACCTGGTTCCATTATAGACGCCAAGGAAGACTCGGTTATGGGTTTAGATATCAACTACTGGAATAATGATGGAGAAGAGTATAGAAGGATATATTTCAATAAACTAGCCTCTTATTTAGGAGTTAGGTATTTTTTAGAGCCAAAACAAGGAAAAAACTCTTTTCCTGTTATTATATTTCCTGACTGGCATGTTTGTTCTAATATTAAGTGTAACCTAGTATTTAAGTTATCAGAGTCAGTAACTGGAAATCCAGAGATATACGATAGCAAGGGGCCCAGATGTCCTGACTGTGGTTTTAGGGCTTATCCTTCTAGATTTATCATGTTTTGTGAAAATGGGCATATTGATGAATTCCCCTATAGAGAATATCTACATGGAGGACCAACTCAGTGTCAGGGAAAAATAAGACTTAGGTCATCTTCCTATACATCATCTTTAAATTCTTTGATTTTGTTTTGTGATGATGAGAATTGTAAGGCCAGAAAGACGATGGGGGATGCTTTATTAAAAGAAACATTTTCAGACTACTCTTGCATGGGGAGACATGCCCACAGACCATCTCACTCAAATGATAAGTGCACTGCCGACCTTATTCCTAGTTTAAGGGGTGCTACTAATGTATATTTTTCCATTGTAAGATCTGCTTTAGAGATACCACCTTGGTCTGACAAATTATTTCAGATAGTTGAAGAAAAAAAGGTTGAAGTTGATAACTATATCGATAATAAGAAAAGTGAAGCAGAGATAACTGGGGAAGAATTTGATCAAGCATCAGCAGAGAAGATTGGATTGAAGATAGCATATAAAAAAATAAATCCTGAACTAATGTCTTTTGATAGATTTGAAGAGATTTATAAAAAAATTGCAGAGGGTGCTTCTGAATACAGTGAAATAAAAGAATCTGAATACAGGTCTATTCTTAATCATAAAAGTGTATCAAAAAATTATTCTAGTTTTTTAGCTAGTGAAGAAGACCTGCCTGGGTATTTAAGAGTTTATTTTACTAGGTTAATTAGGATTGAAAAAGTAAGGGAAATTATGGCTTTAAAAGGTTTTACTAGAGCCAGCTTTCCAGATCCTGATAATGACAACTTTGCAAGTATTGTAAATTTAGCAGGCAAGGAGACTGGTTGGCTACCAGCAGTAAGAACTAGTGGAGAAGGCATATTCTTAGAATTAAATAGAGAAGAAATTGAAAACTGGTTATCATCATTTGATTCTAAAGCCATATCTGAAATTTATGATAATGAATATAAGAAGTATGTGGAAAGTAAGGGATGGGAATATAGGCAAAATCGTGATTTAACTTATGTAATGCTTCATAGTTTATCTCATGTCTTGATAAGGGAGTTATCTTTAAGAAGTGGATACTCGACAACAGAATTACAGGAAAGAATATACTATAGTAAAAACATGTGCGGCCTATTAATATATACTGCTAGTGGCGACTCAGAAGGTACCTTAGGTGGTTTAGAGGAAATGGGTAAAACGAGTAATTTTCAAGATGTTTTGATAAATGCACTTAAAAATGCCTTGATATGTTCATCAGACCCTGGATGTTTAAGGACTTATCCAGGTAATGAAAACTTAAATGGAGCGGCTTGTCATGCATGTTTAATGATTCCAGAAACAGCCTGTGAAAATGGGAATAGGCTTTTGGATAGGCGTACAATTGTACCTACTCAAGAAAAGAAATTCAAAGGATATTTTGAAAAGTTGGTGGAAGAGGTATGTGGAATAAATCTATAAAACTAGATATTTTTGAAGACCTTCTTTTTACTCATAAATATTTTATTGAGGATATTTTCCTTAAAGATGAAATATCCACTAATATTACTGAGTCAAGAAGTATAGTTTTTCAAGAAATAAACAAATTATTCCCCAATTTATCACCAGAAGAAAAGTTAAATTTTTTATATATAATGGGCAAGGCTTATAGTCGCTCAAATTCTGAAAAGATCCAATTAATATGGTCAGGCCCAAGTGTAGCTGGATTACCAGGAAGGGATACAGAGATTGTTTTTGAAGAGTATATTTCAAGTGCCCAAGAGAGCATTATTCTTTCTATTTATGCTTTAAGTGAATATGCCGGTAGTTTAATTAATTTATTAGAGAAAAAAGTCAAACAAGGAATTTATGTAGAAATTTATGTGAATGATTATGCTAGTAAAAGCGGCTTATTAGATAAGATAATTGGATTGGATACTAGTAGGGCTTTTGTATATGAATATATTGGGGCAAAAAATGAGACTCAGTCTTTACATGCGAAAGTATTAACCGTAGACAATGAAAAATCAATAATTACTTCATCTAACTTATCTTATAATGGCATGGATGGAAATTTAGAATTAGGTGTAATATTGAATTCTAAGGAAAAAGCAAAGGAAATAAGATTGATATTCAATACTATGATAGAGAAAAAACATTTTAAAAGGATAAAATGAAGCTAGGGGGTGAAAAATGAATTATTTAGATTTATTTGCTGGAGCAGGTGGCCTATCAGAAGGTTTTGCTAGACAGGGTTATAAAGGTATAGCTCATATTGAGTCTAATAAGTCAGCTGCAGAAACGCTGGAAACAAGAATGGCTTATTATTATTTGAAAGAAGAAAACAAATTAGATATTTATAGAGAATATCAGAAAACATATTCTTTATCTGTAAAAGAACGAATGGAAAAAAGAAGAGAATTGTTTGAGAATATTCCTAGCTATATTAAAGATTCTGTTATAAACTGTGAAATTTCTTATGAAAACTTACCATTTTTATTTGAAAAAATTAATAAACAACTTGAAATTAGTGAATCAAAAAATTTGGATATAATTATAGGTGGTCCACCATGTCAGGCATATTCAGTAATAGGTAGATCAAGAACAGGAGCAAATAATGATAATGATAAACGGCATTATTTATACAAATTATATGTTGAATTTTTAAAGAAATATAAACCTAAAATGTTTGTATTTGAAAATGTTCCTGGTATTTATACTGCGAAAAATGGGGAAATATTTGAAGATATAAAAGAGCAATTTGATGAAGCTGGATATAAGATAAGATCTTTTGACTTCAATTCTTTTGATTTTGGAGTACCACAAAAAAGAAAAAGAGTAATAATTATGGGCGTAAGGGATGATTTAATATTTAAAGAATTTAAATACCCACAAGATAAAGAAAATAATTACAGGGTATTAGAATTTTTAAAGGACCTACCACCAATAAAAGCTGGAGAAATTTATTCTAATTATAACTATACAAGTACAGCTACAGAGGCATTAATAAATACAAAAATAAGAAGCGATAATGATATCTTAACTCACCATATAGCAAGGCCTAATAATGAAAGGGATTTGGAGATATATAGAATTGCAGTAGATTTGTGGAACAATGGTAAGGAAAGACTGATTTATTCTGATTTACCAGAAAATCTTATTACTCATAAAAATGTAAAATCCTTCTTAGATAGATTTAAGGTTGTTGCTGATAATTTAAATTATTCTCAAACTATAGTTGCTCATATTGCAAAGGATGGACACTATTATATCCATCCTAATATAGACCAGAATAGATCGATTTCTGTAAGGGAGGCAGCAAGACTACAGTCATTTCCAGATGATTATTTT
This sequence comes from Sporanaerobacter sp. PP17-6a, assembly GCF_900095615.1. Lineage (NCBI taxonomy): Bacteria > Bacillati > Bacillota > Tissierellia > Tissierellales > Sporanaerobacteraceae > Sporanaerobacter > Sporanaerobacter sp. PP17-6a. The sequence continues at coordinate 134,056 of NZ_FMIF01000001.1, forward strand.
TTTGAAGGATCAAGAACTTCTAATTTTACACAAATAGGCAATGCGGTTCCACCTTTAATGGCTGAATATATAGCTAAATGGATTAAAGAAAATATATGATAAGTTCTAATTTTATAGGTTATTTACCTCTCAACCTCTTTACCCAAATAACTATCATAATTTTTCTTATACTGATATAACCTATCCTGCTCTTGGCGGGAGCGATTGAGTTTCTCAATGAGAGACTCTTTTTTTGTATGAAGATTTTCAAGGTCTTCATATATTTGCTTGCTAGTGGGCAGAATATTAGAGCCCTGGAAACTTTCAGCAACTGCCTTTTTATAGAGCATAAGTTGAGGTCCATATTCATTAAGAAAAGCCTTGTCTTCAGGATTTTCCTTAGTATATTTATGGATTTCTTTATACTGCTCTATGATATATCGGTTTTCCATCATTTGATTTTTTGAGTCAATATTATTTTCGATTTCTTTAATATCAGTCAGTAGCTTTTGGATTTGGCTTGCTTTTTCTTGCAGAGCCTTTTCAAGTTGACTTCTTGATTTAAGACCTTCATTTCTGACCTGGTTTATAGTTTCGGCCATGGCACTTAGATTGTGCTTTGTAGCCCAATATTTGTAGCCAGGAGAGATTTTAATCTTATCATTGGCACTTATATCTATAATCTTATCTAAAGGCTTAAAAGGGCTTTTAGGCCTATTGCTATTTACAGAGACTTCTTCTAGGATTCGTTCCTTTAATCTTTCCTCAGTATAATCTTCCCCTATCCTCATAGCCCTTGTAAAACGCTCTTGTCCATCTATTTTTTTGAAAGCAATATGTTTTCCATGTTTGATTTCATATCCATATTCCTTCATAAGTTGGAGGAAGTTTTCCCAATCCTTAGCTTTTTTAATGGCTCTGTCTATATCAAATTGAAGTCTACTTTTCCATGATCTTCCCTTTTTATCCTCTTGATATTCTTTATAGGATTTTCTCCTAGTCTTATATTTTTTCTTGTATTTTTCATAATACTCATCTATAACAATTAGATTGTTTTCTTTGCATAACTGGTCGCTTTGGGATCTTATTTTATGATAACTTCGCTTATTAGATTGATAGCATTTTCCTGTTTTCCAATTAACATTATTAAAAATAATATGGTTGTGAATGTGATTACGGTCGACATGGGTGGCCAGTACATATTCATATTCACCATTTAGAACTTCTTTGGCTAGGGCAAGTCCTATCTCATGTGCTTTATCAGGGCTTACTTCTCCAGGGACAAAACTTTGTATTAAATGCCGAGCTAAAACTGTTCCCCTAGTATTATTGGTCTCCCTAGTATTCATAAACTGTAAATGGGCAGTTGCAGGAGAGCAACCATCCGAACTTATTAATATTTGCTCATCGGTTTTATCATTACTAGTAATATAATCTATAGCAAGATTGAGGGTGGATTTGATAGGATGAATCTTTGTAATAGCCATATCAATCAGATCCATTCATATATTTTCTTGTTAGGATATTTTGAATTTTTATTATCTCTCTTGATATATCATCATTTTCTTTTTTAAGATCCTCAATATCTTCCCTATAGATTATCCCGGTACTATTTACCCTCTTTGCAATTTGATTAAGGTTACTAGAGTTTTTCCCTATAAGAGTTTGTAGCTTTCTGAAAATATTCATATCAATAACAAATATAGGGGCTTCAAGAACACATTTTCTTATAAAATGTCCCATTGATTTTGACTTGCTTATTTCAAGTTTTCTCTTAAAAAGTTCTTTTTCTTCATCAGTAACCATTACATGAATATCATTTTTTCTAAGCCTATTTGCCATATAAATTCTCCTTTTCTTTTTTATATTTAACAGGGTATTAGGGGAACCCTAAATCATTCCGATAGGAACAAGTAGAAAATTGGATAAAAAAGAAGCGAGCCTAAAGGGGGCCGCTTCATCAATTTTCTCGTAAGTGTGTCTACACTTACTGTGCTTGCTATTAAAGTTTTTTAAAAGCAGGCATTAAGCCAAGTATTTAATTTATATATCTATATTACCGCACTATGAGGGAAATGTCAGCGTGAAAAAGTTAAGTATTCCGGGGAATTTAGCTATATTTTTAAGTCTATTATTAATTCAATTGTAAAGAGGAAAGAAAAATACTATAATAATATTAACAATGTTGTCTATACAGTTATTAATATGAGGAGTGAACAACATGAATGATGTTAATGAATTATTAGCAGAGGCTATTAAGGAAACAAAAAAACTGGAGAAAGGTGAAGTTTTTCTAGTTAAAGATCTTTTTAAGGGATATCTTTGGAATAGAATTCCTAGAAGTGACAGGATTTTACTTGGAACATTATTTCTCAACCAAATTAAGAGAATGGATGGTAAAGAGGTAAAGATAATAGAAAAAACATCTTCTAATCAACAAAGATATATGAAGCTTTGAAAAAGTTAGGGGGATTAATTTGCTAGATTTAAATAGATTAATAGCTAAGTTTTTTTCCTATACAGAAAAGGAAAGTATTGAAATATACAATGAGTTTAGTTTTCAGCATGAGTTAGGGATATTTTTAAGAAAAGAACTAGATAGTTATAAAATTCAGTTTGAAAGAAATGTATCTTATTTTTCAATAGATAGTAAGACCATTAAAAAAGAAATTGACATCTCTATTTTCAATAATGACAAGACAGAGAAATATGCCATCGAATTAAAACATCCTTTAAATGGTCAGTATCCTGAGCAGATGTACTCATTTGTTAAAGATATAAAGTTCATGGAGGAATTAAAAGAAAATGGATTTAAGAAAAATGCACTAGTAACCTTGGTATCAGATAGACCTTTTTATGAAGGGCGTAATAATGATGGAATCTATAAATGTTTTAGGGAAGAATATAAGGTTTATGGAGACATTTTCAAACCAACTGGACCCAATAAAGGTAAAGAGTTTATTTCCATAAAGGGAGATTATAGTTTTACTTGGCAAGACTTAAATGGAAGTAGAAAGTATTTTGTTATAGAGATTTAAGGGGGAGAACTATGGAAAAGATTGATTGGACTAAAATAACATATGAAGACGTTTTAAAAGCCATAGAAATTTTTAATAGGGAAAATCCAGACTACCCTGAACCAAAGGTTACCTTTCTCATACATAATAAACAGAAATTACCCGCCAAACATATTAGAGGTATGGCCTATAAGGTGGCCTATGGCAAGGAAATTAAAAAAAGTGATTTTGGCGGCGGTATGGAGACAGTAAAATTTTTTGAAAGGCTAGGATTCGAGATAGATTACAGAGGAAAGTCCACAAGGGGAAGAAAGAGAGATAAGGTTAAAAAAGGTCAAATAAATAATGAAGAAAATAAAGTTGAATCTAATAAAGTCGAAAATAACAATTTAGAAGAAGATTCTACTAGGAGAATAAAAATACCTGGCAAGGGTGTTATAGAACAAAAAAATGCTCTACAATTATTGCTTAATAAAATTTACAAGGGAGATATAGTATGTGAGAAAACTTTCCCTTGGCTAAAATCACCTAAAGAAATAAAGGGAAGCTATATAGATATATTTGAAGGGCTAAAGAGTTATAGGGGGGACAGCACTTTTGCTAAAAGAAATGTAGCTTTAAGGTGTGACTTTGTATGCGAGAGTGAAAAAACCATAATAGAATATGATGAGAGGCAGCACTTTACTGAGGCTAGAAGAAGGGCCTTGTTATCATATAAGAATATTAAGTTAGCCTATGATAGGGAATTATGGATTAAGGCCTGCGAAGATATACAGGCAAAAGATAACCATCCTTTTAATAGGGATGAAGCAAGGGCCTACTATGATAGTGTCAGGGATATAGAGGCCAATAAAAATGGCTATAAGTTAGTTAGAATAATGCATGGTCAAATGGATTTTGAATCTGATGATGCAGAAGCTAGCCTAAAAAAGATATTAGGATTAGATAATGCTAGCGAGGTAAAAGATATAAAAATAAAGGGACAAGCTAAGGATGGACTTAAGATAGGTTTATATCTGCAGACAGATGAATTAAAAAATGAGAAGGCTTTTAATAAGGCCATAGAAAAATTGAAAGAATCTAAATTTGATATATTTGTTCTACCAGAATTTTCTTATTTTCCTTTTGTCTCTATGGTTGAAGGATCGGATCTTACAAATAAAGACGATTTAGATAAAATCTATGAAGCAAGTCTTGACCTAAGCCAAGAAATAGGAAAGGCAATTATAATTAGCAGTGTAGATAAATTTGGCACAATTTTTAGCCTATATGCCAATGCTTTTGCAGATGAAAAGGAGACTGAATTAGCTCTATATATAAAACATACAATGACATCCTACTCAGCTTTTGATTTTGACAAATATGATGAACTGGCCCAGACTATGTTTGAACCAATATTATTTAAGGGTTATAAGATTGGCTTGACCATATGCTATGACTGCAATCATTCCCTATTTTCCAGGGTATACGGATTGCAAAATGTAGATCTTATCATTAACAGTACAGGCGGGAATGTGGTTTATAATAAATGGTACAAATACAATAAGGCTAGGGCTATAGAAAATTCTTGCTTTAATTTCGTTACAATGGGCGGAGATGGACTAGTAAAAAACCCTAAAGCCTATGTATACGGATTTAATCCAAATGGCAAAGAGTTAGTAGCTATTAATGGAGATAAAGAAAATCCTAAAAATAATTGTCCAGGCAGTATATATATTTATGACACAGCCCTAGATGATGGTGGATCAAGTAGAGATTCAAGTATCAATCAAAAAAAGTCAATTAATAAAAACTACCATCTAAAATTTCCACTTGGCAAGTCTTGGGAAGTCTTAAAGAAGGCAAGAAAATTAAATGAGTCTCTATATGTACAAGAAAAAGGAAATTTAAATATCATTTATGTTTTAGTAGAAGGGGATGACATTTTTAAAGCAGAAAAAATTTTACCTCATCTGTACTCTAAGAAGCTAAATGAGTTAAATAATAAAAGATACATCATAATAAATAGATACGAAACTATAGATGAAGAATTCTTTGAAAACAAGCTTTCTATTCTCCTTAAAGTACGCTCAATGGAAAACTTTTGTGGTGTAATCTTAGAATCTAAAAACATAAATAATTGCTATCAGGCAGGGAAAAACAGAACAGCCCAGGTTATAGAGGCTATAGCTGGAGAGTATAGAATAGATTTAAGTAGAACAACAGGACCAGAAGCAATTTGGAAAAACAAAGATGGGATGAGAGCTTCTTGGAGAGATAATTATGAATGGTTGGTAGATAAGATTTCCAAAGAGGGGGTTAGAAATTGCAACAATTAGATATAATCAATTTTATTGTAAATAATGACAAACTAGAACTTATAAAGGCAAAGCTGAACAGATTCAATCCATTTAAAATATTAAAAATAGAGGACTATGAAATAAGGCACTCTAATGTCCTAGCATGGCTTTTAGATCCTAATGGTAATCATAATTTTGATGAAAAAATATTAAAAAAATTCCTTCTAAAGGTATTAATGAAACCAGATAATGATGAGGTTTTGTCTAATATCAACCTAGTTTATAAAATACAAAATATGAATTTCATGGATATTTGCGTTTACAGAGAAATGTATAATATAGATTTGGTAATGGTATCAGAGATTCAAAGATTAGTGATTTTTATTGAAAATAAAATACTTTCTGAAGAACATTCAAATCAACTTAGTAGATATTATTGTGTAATCCAAGATAACTTTCCTGACTATACCATCATACCCATATTTCTAACTCTTGATGGGAAAGAAGCTAGCAGTGAGAATTATTTTAGGGCAAGTTATAGTGATTTACTTGAAACAATGGAATTCATTGTTGAAAATTATAAAGAAAGAACATCACAGGAAATTGTGGCATTTGTCAGTTATTACATATCTATTATAAAGGAGAAATATTTTATGGATGAAGATTTGAAAAGACTTTGTAAAGATATTTATATCCAAAATAAAGACGTGATTGATATGATTTATTCCATAGGAAATGAAATAGACATTGAAGTTGCTGTCAATCAATTTATTTCAAAGCACAAAGAAATTATACCTGTAACTCAGAAAAATACAGTTTTTTGGTTTGGGCTAGAATCTTTTCTAAAAGCAAGAAAAACAGAAGCTGACAGCTGGGGAGGTGGGTTTCCAATTTGCCTTTGGTTTTCTGAGTATTATGGGAAACTAAAATTAACTTTAGAAGTTGGCCCTTTTGAAGATTCAGATGAAAGAATTACATTTTTAAATGAATTAGAGCTTAGTGGAATAAAAATAAGTGAAAGAGCTAAGGAACCAGGTAGAAAATATACAAGAATCTATACGGATACTATATCCATAAAAGACTGGAGTGATTCAGAAGAGATCTATGAAAAGATGGAAACGCTCTATAATAAAAAGGATTTTATATCAACAAAAAATAAAGCTATAGAGGCAGTTGATAGAACTGCATGGTAGAGATATAGAGAAGGGGTGAGACTTATAAAAAAACAATTTACTCTATTAACAAAATATATAGAGCCTATTCAAAAGGCAGAGAAATTAGGGGAATGGGTATTTGATACAAGGGGCAAAGGAAATTCAGAAAATCCAATACAAATGCCTTTTGTAGATTATGATGACCTTATATATAAATTTATTGAGGATTTTTATAAGTTTACAGAGGAACATCCAAAATATAAATTAACAAATTATAAGTCCATACTGGAAGAAAATAATATTGAGTTAGATATTAGATTGATGAGTGAAGTTAAAGAAGCATTAATAGATGATAGATGTATTCTAGCCCTGATAATGGGTGTAATTAGGATTGATAGATTTAGTGAAGGTTCTTTGTTATGGTGTTTTAAGGATGGGTGTATGGTTAAATGGCTAAAAAAATTATCAACATATGACTAGGATTTTATTGTGGATTTATTGTAATTATTAAGTCGATATCTCTAGACCTTCTTGATGAATTTAAAAAAGATCTAATAGGGACAAATATACTTAAATTAAAAAAAGCTGTGATGATAATGATATTTTAGATGGGACTCAATGGGAGATAGTCTCGTTAGGGATGGAAGAAATATAATCAGGTCTGGCCCCAATGACTATCCCATGGAGCGGGAGAAGTTTTGTAAAATCATATCAGATGTGAGTGGTAGGGATTTTAGTGAGAAAATATAGAATGGTAGGAGTGTGATAATAGATGGGGTATCTAGAGATTATTATTTTTTTAATTATAATTGTTATTGCACTATCCTTGAAATTAAAAAGGGATCGAGATGTTGTACTTAAATCTAGAGATAATCCTAATGAAGAAAAAAGAGGATTAGAATTTAGTAATGAAAACATACGAAATGAATTAGTTATTCAAATGGAAATGCTCCCTGCAGAGGAAGTTATTGATGAGAATAAACTTGTAGAAATTAAAGATAGAAAAGTTTTAGCACATGTAAATAACTTAATACCTGGATTTGCACAAGTGGGGAATGCGGCTCATAACGCAGTTCAGGCAACTCAAGCCAAGGGAGAAGTATTATATAGAGCAATAATTCCTGCAGGTGCGAAGTTGACAGATTCTAAGGCTATGGACAATGCTGTTCGTGGTATTTATCATGGTGCAGATGGTATTAAAGGTCATGCAAACCTAGTAGCCGTTAAAGGTCCTACAGCTTTAGCAAATACAGCAGCGGCTGCTATGGGTGTCGCCTCAATGGTTGTTGGACAATACTATATGACACAGATTAATACTGAACTTGGGAAAATTAGTCAAGACATATCAAAAGTTATAGAGTTTCAGGATAATGAATATCGTAGTAAGGTGTTTTCACTTCTTACTCATGTTAAGAGGATAGCAAATTTTCAAGTTGAAATTCTTGAAAACAATGAACTTAGACTCAGTAAAATTACACAACTAGACAGCCTAGAGGTAAAAGGAACGGAACTTTTGGGACAAGCCAACTTAACTCTTGTTGAATATACACAAAAGAAAGAGCCTGATTATAATGTATACGAAGAGAATTTAGGGGAGATACAAAAATGGTACATGTATCAGAAATCATTGCTAGATGTCTTATATAAGATTTCAGAGCTCAGGTATGCATTACACTTTGGGCAGGTTTCGAGGGAACAATGTGTAGCACTTCTACCAACTTATACTCAACAGGTAATAGATGCAAGGGAAGAGCTTACCAATTGGCACAAGGACATGATTAAATATTTAAACATAGAGACTGAAGAAAAAAGAATAAAAAGATTTGGATTAGATAGGGCATTATATACAATTCCAAGCCTTTTTAAAGATGAATTTAAATACAAATCAATGGCAGAAAATACTGTGAAATTGATTGAGGAACAGTCTGTGACCATAGGTGAAATATATGATTATGATACAAGTACTTTATATACTGAGGATGTTCAACTTATAGCTAAGGATGGGAAAATATACTATTTACCGGAAACAATACTAGGTAGAAATTAATAACAGAAAATCAGGTAGATACAAGTGGCACATATAAGAATTAAAGGAGGGGCTTTAATGGACTTAATAAATATGAAAGTAAGCCATAAGATATTTGGTGATGGAATTATTATAAAAAATGATGATTCATATATAACAGTTAAATTTTCTAATGATGAAAGGAAATTTGGATATCCTAATGCTTTTGATGGATATTTATCTACAGAAGATACGGAATTTAATCTTAAAGTCAAAGAAGAAATTGAAGCCATAAAAAGACTAGAAGAAGAAAGGAAGAAAGAAGCAGCTAAGAAAGAAAAAGAAAAACTAAAAGTAGCTCCTGCAAAAGAAGAGAAAAAAGAAAGAAAGGAAAAGATTTACCCAAGAGAAAATATTGCCTTTAAATGCAATTATTGTGATGGTGGTAAGTCAGATAAAGAAATAGGTTTTAATGGAGTTTGTAGCGATGAGATTATAAAAAATAATATAGAGATAGAACAGAGAACCTGGTGTTCTTCTAAAGATTCCGACTGTTTGTCTTATTTAAATGGAGAAATTTCTCGATCAGAATTAGATGATATACATAATAATGGAGCCTATGTTTGTTATGAGAGCCAGATGTTAAGAGAGTGGAAGGCAATGGCTGGCATAGTACAAAGGGGCGAGAGGGCTGGACAACCTATGAAACTTAACAAGGTGCAAAATAATAGCCTATGTGTCTTAACTACTAGACTTCCCAACACAAGAGAAGAAGACAGATTTATATTTGGTGTATTTCTTGTAGATGAAAATTATGAAGGAGATAATTACGAAGAAGGCTATGTCTCAACTAAATCCAAATACAAGATTAAGCTATCACCAAAGGAAGCAGAAGAAATGCTATTTTGGTCTTATCATGCAAATGAAAATCAACCTGAAGTGGCTAGGTGGAGTTCAGGCTTACATAGGTACTTTAATGATGAACAGGCGATTCAAATACTAAGAGACTTAGCCTTAATAAAAAAAGATACAGAAGATGAGGAATTAGCAGAAGAATTTTTACAACTCTTTGCTCAGATAAATGCTATAAATATTGATTCTGTAGGAGAGAAGAATGGGGCTTTGATAAGAAATGAAATATAACTTAGAGGCTTTACTAGATGAAGTAATCAAAGAATATGGATTTAACGAGGGATATATAAAACCTAATATTAGATGGTCAAATTTTAATCGATTATATTCTTTTGGTGAATATAGATACTGGGATAATACAATAGAAATTAGCCCTTTCCTTAATGATAAAAAATAAATGTAGAGACCTTGAAATCAGTAATTTACCATGAGTATCTGCATCAAGAATACCAGGAACATAATAGGGACTTTAACAAGAGAGAAGATCTATTCCCCAATGTAAGAAAACACAAGGCAGTGTTAGAAAAGTTTTTTGACGAAATAGAAGATTTACCCCCTAGAGAAGTGAAATTAACTTTAGACTATAAGAAAGACCTAGTTTTTTGTATATTGAATGGAGTGAAGATAGAAGAGTATTTATTAGCATTATATGCTTGCAACGGCAACTATTATATAAATTTAGGAAAAAATATTAAACCACCATTTAAAGATTCGATAACATCTTATGATGTAATATGGCTAGTAGAGGGAGAAGATCTGTATTATCTTGTGGGCATTTCTAAAGATGTTAAATTTTTAGATACCTGGAAGACTGTATCCCTAAATCCATTTTATTCAGATAAGTTCTCATATCAAGCTACAGCATCTATAGAAAATACATCTTTATTTATGGATATAGGATGCACTATACCTCATAATCTTTTACCAGAAGAAAAGGATTCAGGAATATTTTTACTAAAAGATATTAAGGATTTTTCAGCTAAGGATGTAATAAATTATATTAACTCCTACGACTTTGACTTACATGAAGTTGGATTCGCCAATAAGGCTTTATATAGTACTGCACCTTTGATTGAGGATGACTATAAGAAACTTATTAAGTTAGCCTATAAAGAAAAAAATACCATGAGGACTATTTGGATAGCTAACAAAGCTAAACTAGAGAAAGAATGCTTTGATACAAAGCTTTGTCTTGCGGATTCTTTATTAAGAGGGCTACAGTTTGAAGCGTCACTGAATGAATATCTTGACTTGCAAAAAATAAGCCCTGAAAATAAGGAAATAAATTGTAGGATTAAAAATTTAAAGAGGATTCTAACGAGCTTAAATGAGTGACATTATCAAGCTAATATATGGTTAAAGCATGTTTTAGAAAACTCAGCCTGAGATTGGAGGGGTACAATGGCTATAAATTATAGGATATGCCCTTATTGCAATTCTAAAGATGTAGCAAAAATACTATATGGCTATACCAGTGGAGATATGATTATGTCTGAAGCAACAGGCAAGATCAAGCTGGGAGGATGCTTAATTTGTCTAGACTATAGCCCAGAATACTATTGCAATAGCTGTCAAAAGGAATGGACAAAAGAAGATGCCATATATCTTGCCTATGAAAAAATAAAGGAAATTAAAATTTCTATAGGAGGCTATCATCAGGGATTTCAGGAATTTCATATAAACCTCAAGGATGGAAGGGTTTGTCATAAGCCTTCTCTATATGAAGATGATAGCCTATTAATAACTTTATCTACGAAACTTCTTGAAAAATTTAAGAATGATCTAATAGGAACAAGTATTCTTAATTGGAGAAGAAGATATGATAACAATGATATTTTAGATGGGACCCAATGGGAGATAGTTTTGGTAAGGGATGGAAGAAATATAATTAGATCTGGATCTAATGACTACCCCAAGGAGTGGGAGAACTTTTGTAAAATCATATCAGAGATAAGTGGTAGGGACTTTAGCTAGAAAATATAGAATAGGTAGGTGATAGTTTGTCTAATAATATTTTATCAGGAATAATGGGCTTGGTAGTAGGAGATGCCTTGGGAGTGCCTGTAGAATTTCAAGATAGGGAGAATTTAAGGCTAAATCCTGTAAAAGATATGAGGGGATATGGTACCTATAATCAACCTCCAGGAACCTGGTCCGATGATTCATCTATGACTCTGGCTCTTTTGGACAGCTTAAAAAAGGGACTTGATTATGAAGATATAATGGACAAGTTTTTATCTTGGTATGAAGAAGGAGCCTATACTCCCCATGGACAGATGTTTGATATTGGGATAGCAACTTTACAGGCTTTAAGAAGATATAAAGAAGGAGCTAATGCCTTAGAGGCAGGGGGTCAAGATGAGTATGATAATGGTAATGGATCCTTGATGAGGATTTTACCAATTTTATTTTATCTGCAAAAAGAATATGGACCTGACTTTTTAGATTATGAGGAAAGCTTTGAAATTATTCATAATGTATCAGGATTGACCCATAGGCATAAGAGAAGTCAGATAGGCTGCGGGATATATATTGCCATAGGGAACTATTTAAGCCTAGAAAAAAGTCTTGAAGTAGGGATAAGAAAGGGAATAGAAAAGGCCTTTAATTTTTACAGATATAAGACCGATTTTAAAGCAGAATTAGTAGCTTACTCTAGACTAGAAAATCCAGCTTTTAAGGATTTGGCTGAAGATGAAATAAGGAGTGGAGGTTATGTGGTAGATTCTCTTGAGGCTTCCCTTTGGTGCCTTCTAAATAGCCAATCTTATGAGGAAGCCCTACTTAAGGCTGTAAATCTTGGCAAGGATACTGATACTACTGGAGCTATATGCGGAGGTCTGGCAGGAATCTTTTATGGCTATGATGCCATAAAAGATTCCTGGCTTAAAAAAATCGTAAAAAGGGATTGGATTGAAGGATTATGTGAAGAGGGATAACTATGTCAGCAGAAAAGATAAATATCATATGTTTTTTAAATATTTCAAGAGAATATTCTGATGCAAACCACCCTATAGCTATAGGAGAGATAAAGGAGATATAGAAGGGTTCTATGTTTCTTAAAAATGCATTCGATTTTTATGAAATTAAAAAGTGATTATAGAAATAAGACTTTCTATAATCACTTTCTTTATGCCTAATATTCTATATCTCCTCAAGTTTACTCATTCGATATCTCCATACAGGAAGAGCAACTATTCCGAATAGTAGATATTTAAAAAAGAGACTTAACATATGGTTCTGGGATAATATAATATCTCCATTAAAAGTAAAGCCAGTTATGAATATTTGAATTACAGGACTTAGTAATCCAATAGCAAAAGGAACTGCTATAGATGTTCCCGCTAGTGCTATAAACAAATTCAGTAAACTACTTATTGTAGGGAAACTATCGTTGATAGATAGTATTACCAGGCCATATATAAGTATTGCTAAGACTCCAATAGCTATATCAAGAAGATATTGTAGCTTACCATCAAATAGTTTTACTGCAACATTTGGATGGAAAAAGTATATTGAGTAGAAAAATATAAGAAAAAAATCTACTCCAAAGGCCAGTGTTTTAAAAGAAAATAGGGTAATATTTTTATAAAATTTTACAAAGAGGATGGCTATGGTTAGACATATTCCTAAAAACAATCCTATAAACATAATAATCCCCTCCTAGCTTAAATTTATAAATGGAATTATTTTTTTCCATCAATATCCTTAAAAAATTTCCTGTCTAAAGACCTGTCCAGGTTAAAGTCATAACCTAATTTATTCATTCCATAAAACTTAAAAAGTAAAAGATTAACATTAACTCGCATATTTTGAGCTATTTGCTCCAAATCATATCCCATCTTTCCATAATCAATAATTTCCTCTTCATCTAGAAGGAGGTGGGAGGCAAAAAGATTGGCCTCGTATTCTAAAGAGGATTTAACATCAAAAAGGGTAAACTCAGATAATCCTTTTTTAGCCTCCCCTCTATGGTAGAGATCATGGCCTAACTCATGGGCAAACATCATTCTTTTAAAGTCATCATCGATGGAAGGATTATAAAAGACAAAGGAGTTTCTCTTAATAACTACATACATTCCTAGAGCATGGGTTTCACCAGTAAAGGGTAGAAGGTGAACATTTCTCTCCTTTAAAATAAGCTCAGGATCCCTAGTATTATGCTTTTCTATTAACTTGATAGCATCCTTATAAATTGATTCATACCTGTCCACCATAGGCCCTATTCCTTATCTTCATCATCAAGAAGCCTAAACTTTTTAGGGATATACTTTCTATTTTCCTTCTTGGAAATAATAAAGGCTTCCTGTAAGGTTTCAAGGATTACCCTCTTATCATCATCAGATATATCTCCACCTGCCATAAGACCCACCATTCCATTTACTAAATCGGAAGCATAGTTAGCATCATAAGAGCCAAACTTTTCTTTAATGGAAAGAACAAAGGCATCTTCATCGCTTAAAAGTTCAAGCTTATCGATTTTTAAAGCCTCAGCTATATCATCATAAATTTTAGGGTATCTGGGATTAGATTCTCCAGACTCATACCTGGATATTGTCTTAGAAGAGACACCAATTTTTTCTGCCAATTCAGCCTGAGATAGGCCTTTTTCTTCTCTGAGAACCCTTAATTTTTGACCAAATTTCATAGTCTTCACCTATTCTTTCTATAAATTTTTTATTCCCATTGACAAAGGACATTCACTGTCCTATAATAGACAATACAAGCTTGAATATATTTCTATTGTACAATAGCCGACAGTGACTGTCAAGGGAGTCTAATGGAAAGGATAATTTTACATGTAGATATGAACAACTGCTATGCTTCCATAGAGGCTAAACTTAATCCCAAGCTAAAGGGTCTGCCCTTGGCCGTATGTGGAAGAAGAGAAGACAGGCATGGAATAGTATTAGCTAAATCACAAGAGGCCAAGATCCTGGGAGTAAAGACAGGGGAGGCCATATGGCAGGCCAGGCTTAAGTGTCCTGATCTTTTAATAGTTCCACCTAACTATGATGAGTATTTAAAACATTCTAGGTGGGCCAGGGAGATCTACTATGATTATTCTAACCAGGTAGAACCCTATGGCATAGATGAATGTTGGATAGATGTAACAGGATCTACCCATCTTTATGGTAGTGGTAGGGACATAGGAGAGGAAATAAGGGAGAGAATAAAAAGGGAGTTAGGAATTACAGTTAGTGTAGGAGTATCCTTTAATAAGATTTTAGCCAAGCTAGGTTCAGATATGAAAAAGCCTGATGCTGTGACTGAAATCCCTAAGGAAAGCTTTAAGGACCTGGTTTGGAATTTACCAGTGGAAGAACTTTTAGGAGTAGGTAGGGCTAGTAAGAAAAAATTAAATAGGCTTATGGTTTTTACTATAGGAGACTTGGCTAAGGCAGATCCTGACCTTCTTAGGTCTAAGCTAGGAGTTAATGGAGTCTATCTTTGGAATTATGCCAATGGTAGAGACATAAGTTCTGTATCTGATAGGGACTATAGGCCACCTGTAAAGTCAGTGGGAAGGGGTATAACCACTACTGAAGACCTTGAAAATAATCTGGAAGTCTATAGGGTCTTTAAAGAGCTATCCTTTGGAGTATCCAAGTCCCTTAGGTCTTATGGATTTTTAGCAGGAGGTATTCAAATAAGTGTAAAGGATAAGGATTTAATTTCAAGACAGTATCAAAGGCAGCTTACGAATCCATCTCTTGCTTCTTCAATATTAACAGAAGAGGCCTATGATTTATTTCTTCAAAGTTACTCTTGGGAAAAATCCATTAGGGCTTTGACCATTAGAGCTATTAACCTAAGGGATGAAAGGTCTGGTAGTCAATTAAGCTTCTATGCTGATTATGACCAGTTAGTAAAAAAAGAAAAATTAGATGACACCTTCTTTAAAATTAGGGAAAGGTTTGGAGATTATTCTATTTCCTACGCAGGTCTTATGGGGGACATTAAGATACCAAAGGATAGAAATGAAATAGTCACCTTACCTGGTGGAACAAGATAGGGGGAAAGCCTATGGCAAAAGAAAAGGATGAAATAGAAGAAAATACTTATGGTCCTGGAAGATATGAAGACCTTATAGGTATTAAAGGATATAAGGCAAAAGGCCAGGTGGTAACTTATATAGCAGATGACAGTGAGGGAATCTTACCCTATGGAATAATTAAGGGTAGTTTAATTTTTATAGATACTAAGGCTAAGTACAAAAAAGGAGACCTTATAATTATCAAAGATACAAGAAATAAAAGAGATGGAGTCAGGATAACAAAGGCAGTTTTTGGCAAAGAAAAAGACTTTATGGGAAGGATATTCCTAGTTACAACAATATATTAAGGGAGTGATAAGAAATGATTGCTAGTGAAAATTCCTGGGATATTACGGAATGGGTATTCTGGGATTTAGTGGACTTGTATATAAGAAATTATATTTTGGGTATGAGGAGGAGAGGTCATGGAACTGAATAAATTAATTAGAGAATATAAGCTTGAAGATATTGATAAGAGAAAGTTAAGGGAAGATATGAAACTTCTCCTAAGCTTGTATCGTAAAGTAGATTTCCATATTCAAGACCATATAGAAAACTTAGATCAGGTATTTGTGGAAACAAAAAGAAGACATTTAGATGAGCTTATTTTGTCTGTATTAGAAATAGATAAGGATATAGATATAGAAAAGGTTGAAAGCCAGCTTTTAAGCACACAACAAAGTATTTTTTTACTTAAGCTAATGGATGATGCCTTATCAAGATTGAGGACTTATCCTAATAAAGGAGAAATTTATGCTGATATTATAGCTTATAAATATTTTGAGAAAAAAATAAGAAGTAATGAAGAAATATCTGAATTACTTTTAATTTCAAGATCTAGCTACTACAGGTATATGAATAAAGCCATAATCATTTATGGTGTAATGCTTTTTGGATATAGTATTTTTAATCGGTCTTATGAAGACAGGTCAAATATGAATCTTAAGGTAGCAGAAGATAAGATGGCTTATACAGTGGAAGGTTAAGTGAGACTTTTGTGAGACTAAAATGGGACAAAATTGGAACTTCCTTGGTACTGTATTGAGACTCAAAGCCTGTTACACTCTATATAATAGGTGGCCTCTGTTTTAAAAAGCAGAGGTTTTTTAATACCTAAATATAAGGCTTAAGTAGGGCAAGTGGTTATCCACCTGTCCTTTTTTTATGCCTAAATTGGGGTGGAACAGATGATTGGGATTAGAGGACCACCTCCTAGTGAATTTTTATTTAAAAATTTAAATTCATAGGAGGAAAGAAAATGAAAGATAAAAAGAATTATTATTTATTTCTTGGAGATTTGAAGGTAGATGTATCAGAAGAAGTCTATAAGGGTTACTGGCAGGAAACTAATAGAGAAAACTATCTTAAAAGATTGGATAAGGAAAATAGGCTAGGATATTTTTCAGAATTTGTTTCGGATGAAGTAGGTAGAAGCATGGAAGAAAGACTAATAGACAAAGCTGTTGACCTAGAGAAATTGGTAGAAGTAAAAATACAAATAGAAGCACTTAATAGAGCCTTGGATAATTTAAGCCCAGAAGAAAGGGAAATTATCCAGGCTCTTTTTTATGAAGAAATTCCCCAAAGAGACCTGGCAAAAAAACTAAATATCAGCCAAGGAGCAGTCTTTAGGAGGAAAGAGAAAATCTTAAGGAAACTAAAAGTCCTTTTAGAAGATTGGAAAGAAAAATAAGAAATTTTATAAAAAGGCGAATCATAAGAGAGCTTTTTTCACTGTTATATATAAGGGGCAATTTCAGCCCCTTATATAAAAATATAAATTATATATTTTGAACTTTGACAACTTAATAGACCAAGACAGGACATTATCCGTTTAAGGAGCCAGTATGAAACTACGCCATGACCATTCTGCTAAAGGTAAACTTTGGTTTAAATGAACACCTGCATAAAGCTAAGTGCAAGGGATATAAGGATGTGAGCGATAAATAGTTTGCTACAAAAAAGTATTGGCAAAACTTTTTGCAAAAATCTAGACGGTGATAATGATACTTCTATACGTTGTTGCTTCCCGCCGGGAAAAGGGGAGAGGTGAAATTCCTATGTAGCTGCCAAAGCACCTGTCAATGTCATAAAACTTAAATAAAATTTAAAGAAAGAAGAGGTAAGGAAATGGAAAAAATTAAAGAAACAAAACAAAACTCTTCTTCTCTTAATGAAAAATATAAAGATGAACAATCAGTGGGAGCATATTTGGATCAAAAATTACAAGAGATTCCTGAAGATAAAAAGAATGTTTTTATAGAGGTAGGAGATGTTCTTGTTAATTGCTGTATAGGAAATACAAAAGTTAGTATAGATGATTTTATATCAGATTTATGTAGATTAGAATTAAGGATCTAAGGGCTGACAGATATATATAAGTGCGGTAAGATAAATTTATAAAGTTTCTGAAATCCTTAATAAATTGCACCCTAAATAATTTATTAAGGAGAGTGTAGAGATGAAAAAGACCGAGGCTTATATGTATCTTCGTTTATCAAGAGATGATGGAGATGAAGGTGAGAGTAATTCTATAGGTAATCAAAGAGAGCTTATAAAAAGCTATGCTGACAAGGCAGGATTTGAAATTATCAAGGAGTACATTGATGATGGCTTTACAGGTTCAAACTTTGAAAGACCAAATTTTAAAAAGATGCTTAGCGACCTTGAAAAGAAAAGCTGCAAAACAATCATAGTAAAAGACCTTTCTAGATTTGGAAGAGATTATATTGAATCGGGAAAATTTCTTCAGAAGATTTTTCCACAAATGGGAGTCAGATTTATATCAGTAAATGATAACTATGATAGTGATAGTGCTGATGTAAATGACACACATCTTATTCTTCCTATAAAAAATTTTATTAATGATAGTTATTGCAGGGATATATCTATGAAGGTTAAAAGCTCACAAAAGACAAAATGGCAAAGGGGAGAATTTATAGGCTCATTTGCCCCATATGGTTATGAGAAAAATAGTAAAAGAAAAAACCATCTTGTAGTTGATAAGAATGTAGCTCATGTTATTAGAAAGATTTTTGAAATGAAGGTGGAAGGTTATTCATCACAGGCCATAGCAGATGAACTTAATAGACTAGGAATCCAGACTCCACAGGCATATAAGGAGAGTAATGGTTCTAACTTTACTACAGGCTTTGCCAGTAATAAAAGCAAGTGGCAGGCCAAGATGATAAACAGAATTATTGAAAGTAGAGTTTATCTTGGAGACCTGGAGCAGGGCAAGAGAACCAAGCTAAATTATAAGTCTAATAAGGAAATCAAGGTTATAGAGGATGACTGGATTAGGGTTGAAGGAACCCATGAAGCTATAATTACAGAAACAATGTTTAATGTGGCTAATAAAATGATGGAAAGGGATATTCTTAATAGAAAATCTAAACCCGATTTTTTAACCGGGCTTCTTTACTGTGCCGATTGTGGCAACCAATTAGTGAGAAGGAAACAAAAAACGAAGGATGGGCAAAAAATATATTATATATGTGGTTTATATAATAGGGGAAAGGGATGCTCAAGGCATAGCATTAAGGAAGAGGATATCCTAACTTCCCTAGACTATATTTTAAAAGAGCATATCAAATACCAAGAAGAATTATTTTCAAGAATTAAGGAAAAAGATTTAAGTAAATCAGAATATGACCTTGACCTAGATGACCTACTTGCTGAAAAGAAAAAGTATGAAACCCTTAGACGTTCTCTTTATATGGATCTAGAAGAAGAACTTATTGATGAAGAAGAATTTGGATCCTTTAGAAAGTCCTATCAATTAAAGATAAAAGAAATAGAGAGACAAATTACAAATAGGAAGAAAGCCTATAATGATTTAGAAGAGATACTTAATTCCAAGGAAAACTGGCTAACAGGCCTTGAAAAGTATAAAAACATTGAAAGTATAAATAGGCAGACCCTTGTATTCTTTGTTGATCGTATATTGGTAGGGGAAAAGGATGAAGAAGGTAGACCAAGAATAACAGTATTCTTTAACGATATGGAAAAACTAGATATATTAAAGAGGATTTTAAGGGGAAGTAAAAAGGGAAAAACTTCTAATCTTGTATCTTTCAATAGTATGGCTATAAAAGGACTATCCACTGAAAGAGAGGGGGTAGCTCTTTATGGCTAGAGTATCAAGAAGAGATTTAATTAAGACAGAAGAGAAAGCAACCATTAATTCATCTAGGGTAGGAATCTATACAAGGCTTTCCCAGGAGAGAAAAGAAGAGTGGAGAAATAAATCATATTCAATAGAGGCCCAAATAGAAATCTGCCAAGAGTATATAAATAAGGAAAATATGACCCTAGTTAAGGTTTATACAGACTATGAATATTCGGGAACTAATTTTGATAGGCCAGGTTATATTGAAATGATGAATGATGTTAGAAGTGGCTTTATAAACTGCATTATAATTAGGGATCTATCAAGGCTTGGTAGGGAACATCTTGAAATGGGAAGGCTTGTAGATAAGGTATTTCCCTTCTTGGGAGTCAGATTTATCTCTGTAATAGATAAGATTGACACAGAAAAAGGAATAGATGCAAAATTATCTTTTGAAATGCTAATAAAGAACCTTATTAATGATATGTATGCAAAGGATATATCCCATAAGGTTAGAACTAGCAGGAAGGTTCATGCTAGTCAGGGCTTCTTTATAGGTTCAAATCCACCTTTTGGCTATAGGGTAGTAAGAAAAGACGGTGGTAGAAGGTTAGAGCCTGATGAGGTAAGTATGAAAATAGTCCAAAGAATTTTTAACATGTATATTGAAGGAAATAGTACACTTAAAATTGCCAAAGACCTTAATGAAGAAAATATTTCCACATCAAGCACCTATAATAAAACAGGTAACATTATAAGGGAACCAGGTCAGCCACAGTGGAGAAAGGGCACTATTGCCAATATGCTAAGGCAAAGAGTTTATACAGGCTGCCTTGTTCAAGGTACTAAGGAAAATGTCCAAGGGAAAAAGTCTGGTCATTATAGGCGAAAACCTAAAGAGGAATGGATTGTTGTAGAAAATGCCCACGAAGCAATTATTTCAGAAGAAGTATTTAATATGGCCCAGGAGATACTTGATAATAATAAAGAGAAATCTGAATTTAAAATAACAAGACATGATATGAAAAGAGATCCAATTAACAAATACAAGGGTGTAATTTTTGATGCAAATACGAACCTACTTTTAGTTAGAAATGGAGTAAGAAGTAATAAGAAAAGTACCAAGTTTTACTATTATAAGTTCACAAATGAAGAAAACAATGGTATCTTGCTTGAAACTCCTTATATTTCAATAATGGAAAGTGACATAGATAAGCTAGTGCTAGAAAGATTAAAGGGTGTCCTTAGTATTGAAGCAAGTGGTAAGGACTGTAAGGATAGAATTATTGATATAAGCAAGATGAAACAAGAGATAGTAGAGAAAAATAGGAAGTCTATTTCTCTTAAGATTTCAAAACTTAATTCAGACCTAAAGAGATTATATGAGGATTATAGTTTGGGAAAGATTGAGAAAGAAGACTATCTTGAAAAAAGAAAATTAAATAGAAAAAGCCTAACCATCTATGAAAAAAGCTTAAGTGATCTTGATCTTGAAATTCTTTCAATAGAAGCCCAAGCTGAAGAGGAGATAGGATTATTTGATAGTCTCTTTTCCAATAAAGATTTTAAGCTAGATGAAAGTATTGTTCAGAAATATATTGAAAGAATTGATGTCTATGATAATGAAAGAATAGAAATTAGCTTAAAAGGCTTTCTAGGTGGAAGGGAGATGAGGTCAAGTGATTAATCTTGCTATTTATTTGAGGATATCTGTACTGGAAAAAGAAAATTTAAGCCATACAGATGACACTATAAATTCTCAAAGGAATATTATTAAAAGCTTTATCTTCGGTGACCCAGAACTTAAAAAGGCAAATATAGAAGAGTATATTGATGAGGGCTATAGTGGTAGCACTACTTCAAGACCTGGCCTAGATAAGCTTCTTTTAAAGGTAAAACAAGGAAAGGTAAATTGTATTATTGTAAAAGATATGTCAAGATTTATGAGAAATTATATAGAAATGGGTGACTATCTTGAAAATATCTTTCCCTTTATGGGAGTTAGATTTATAGCAATTAATGATGGCTATGATAGTAGTAATGAAGTTCAAAATGGAACTGAACTGGATATACAGTTTAAAAACCTTCTTAATGATTATTATAGTAGGGATATTTCAGAGAAAATGACAACAGCCTTACTTGTTGCTAAAAAGCAGGGTAAATACACATCTGGAGTGCCACCCTATGGTTATTTAAAAGATCCAGAGGACAATTATAAGCTTATAGTAGATGGAAAGGTTGCTGATAATGTTAGGTACATCTTCCAACTGATTATAGAAGGACATAGCCTAAATGAAACAGCTAAAATTCTTAATAACGAGGGTGTTATTACAGCAAGAGCTAGAAGAAAAGAAATTAAAGGTTATGACTCCTATGCTACTAGACATGAATCAACAGTAGAGCAAACAATTTGGGTTGCTGGTATGGTTAGAAGAATAGTAAATAATGAAGCCTATACTGGGACTTTTGTTTTTAATAAGTCAACCAAAAGTAAGTTGGATGGAGGTAAGGTAATTCACCATCCAGAAAAGGATTGGGTAAGGGTATATGATAATCATGAGCCTATTGTAGATAAAGAGATCTATGATGAGGCTAATAGAATTTTGAAGTCAAGAAAAAAGAATATTAAGTTTAAATGGGGTAAAAGCAAGTATGAAAATAGCCCTTTAGCATCTTTTGTAAGATGTAACAAATGTGGCTATAAAATCAGATTTTCTAAAAGTACAAATGGAGGGAAATTAACTAGCATAAATGTTTACTGCCATCATTGTAGAATGCTTGAACAAGAAGAAAAACTCCCCCACCATAAGGACCTGGAAAGGGAAGTATTTGAAGATCTAAAAAGTAAGTTTCATATAGATAAGACAGAAAAAGAAAAACTTCTAGCTGAACAAAAAGAACTTTATGATAAGAATGACCAACTACTGAAGAAGAAAAGGCTAGAGTTTGAGAATTATAAGTTTGGCAAAATCTCAAGAGAAGATTTTATGGAAATAAAAAACCAAATACAAGATTCAGAAGAAGAAAATAAAAAGCGTATCCAAGCAATAGATGAAGAGCTTAAACAAGCAGGGAGCATAGACAGTCTTACTAAAGATATTGTAGAGAAATACATTGATAGAATTTATATTTCAGGAAAGGGTATAGAAAGAATAGAATATCAATAGTACAATAGAAGGAGATCCATAGTAGGGTCTCCTTTATAAAATATATTACAGATATTTTATAAAATATCCTAATATGAGAAGAATAGAAGTATACAGAGAAATAGTGGTGGCTGTTTTAGATTCTACAAATAAGATACAGAGAAAGAAAATCAAAATTATATTTTAATAAAATATAATTTATCAAGTATGATTGGAGGAGAGCAGCAGTGGAAAAAGGGAATGTATTATTGATTGGTAATTCTGGTGTAGGGAAATCGACTTTAATTAACTCGATTTTAGGAGAGAGATTAGCTGATACTGGAGTTGGAATAGAAGGTGTAACTAAGGATGTAAGAGTTTATGAAAAGGAAGGAATTCCCTTTCGATTAATTGATACTGCAGGTTTGGAGCCATCATATTTAAAACAGAGAAAAACTATAAATGAAATAAAAAAATGGTCAGCAAAAAGTGCAAAAGAAGGTTATAAAAACAATCAAGTTAATCTTATATGGTTTTGTGTAGATGGGACATCAAAAAAACTATTTATCGAAACAATTAAGAGGTTATCTAAGTCAGTAAGTATATGGAAGACTGTACCTATAATAATAGTAATAACAAAATCTTATTCTCAAATAGAGAAAGAAGAGAATATTAAAATGGTAAAAGAGGCTTTTGAGAGACAAAAGCACTTTTCGAAAAACTTGAAAGGAATTATTCCGGTCGTGGCTGATACTTATCAGATTAATGAAGAAATTTTTGTTGCACCCGAAGGAATTGATGAACTTATAGATCTAACAAATTCATTGATGCCTGAAGGTATAGAGGCTGGAAAGGCAGATATAAGTGCATTTAAGCTTAATCAGAAGAAATTTCTAGCTCACGGATTGGTAGGTATTTCAACAACAAGTGCTGTTGTAATAGGGGCTATACCTATTCCTTTTCCAGATGCAAGTTTGTTAGCTCCTATAGAACTCGCTACTGTAAATACACTTGCAAAAATATTTGAGATAAATAAGATGGAGGATTCAGATATCTTTATTAATCATATCTTAGAGATGGGAGTTTTGAGTTTAATAGGGAAAAATGCGGTATCCTATTTAAAAGGTGTGCCAGGAATTAATTTAGGAGCTAGTGTGATTAATGCTATTGTTGCTGGAAGTATTGTTATGACACTTGGCCAAATCACAATATATGCTTTTGAACAGGTTTATTTAGGCAAAAAAACTATGAGAGATATTGACTGGTTGAAAAAATTAATGGAATCAAGTTTTTCTTCTAAGTTTATGGATATATTAAAAGAAATTACTAAAAAGGTCGAGAGTAACAAGGATAAAGATAATATAGCAAATATAATAATAGATGTTTTTAAAAATCATTTTAATGGTTCGGAAAATTAATAACAGAATATATTATACCTAAATGGACTAATTAGATTCTTAAAATTGGGGAGATAAAAATCAAGTATAGATTAGAAAATCAGAAATTAAATAGTTAGAAGAACACATCGAAGATAGGCTAAATTAAAAGACTTATATAATAGGAAATAGGTATTATTGATTAGGCTAATAAAATAATTATAAAAAAGTTTGTGTCATACCCTTGACACGAGAGGGTTCTGGAAAAACCATGGCAGGTTTTTTTGCGGCATTGAAATTGAAAGAGTTGAATCCTGAACTAAAAAAAATCATATATGTTCTTCCTTATACTTCAATTATAGACCAAAATTATAATGACATCAGGGATTTATATATTGCTGATGAGAATGTAAAGAATAATGAATATCATTATATTATGAAACATCATCATCTGAGCAATTATGAAAAAGATCGGGATGATGAGATCTACAATGCGGCGGATTATCAAACTTTTATGGAAAATTGGGAGAGTGGGGTTATCGTTACCACATTTGTACAGTTTTTAGAAACCGCTGTAGGGGCAAGAAATAAAATGCTGAAAAAATTTTATGCCCTTAAGGATTCCATTGTACTAATGGATGAAGTTCAAGCTGTAAATATAAAATATTTTGAACTGCTGAATTATGTTTTTGATAAATTGTCAGAGGACCTAAACTGTCATATTATAATAATGACAGCAACAAAACCTCTGTTTTTCCCGAAAGCCTTTGAACTTTTGGATAATTACGAAGATTATTTTCATATGTTTAACAGAACCCAAATTGTATGCAAGTTAGATGAAGACATGACTTTAGAGGGATTTTGCGATTATTTCGGCGAAAATATAGGGGACAAGTCATATATGATAGTGGTGAATACAATTAATCAGTCTCTTAAATTGTATAATTTGATAAATAAAATGCTTAAGTCTAATAATGAATACGGACATCAACTTTATTATCTGTCTACAAATTTGATTCCTAAGCATCGTGTGGAGAGGATAGCTACAGTTAAGGATAAATTAGATCATAAAGAAAAAGTCATTTTAGTTACTACCCAAGTAGTAGAAGCAGGGGTTAATTTAGACTTTGATGAAGTGTATAGAGACATTGCTCCTCTTGATTCAATAATACAATGTGCGGGAAGATGCAATAGAAATAACCGAGGATTTATAGGAAATGTAAACCTAATAAAAATGGTAGGAGAAGACGGAAGGACTTTCGGAGAAAAAATTTATGGATTGGATACTATCAATGTAGTTGACGAGATTTTGGGGCCGTATGAAAAAGTTGAAGAAAAAGATTACTTGCAACTTATAAATGAATACTATAAAAAAATAAGCGATATAAAATCCCAGCAGCCTTCAAAGAATTTCATTAAATCGATACAGGAAATGAATTTTGACGAAAATGACAAATGGGAAGTAGGGCATTTTTCTTTAATAGAAGAAAACAGAGGATATTTGGATGTATTTATAGAGTATGATGAAAAGGCTGAAAATTTGCTTAAAGAATATAAAAACTGCTATGAAATACAGGATATAAATGAAAGGCAGAAAAAACTTATTCCTATTAGAAAGGAGATGCAGCAGTATTTTATATCGATGCCGGAGAAGTATTGGAGGACACTTGATAAATTTACCGTTACTCCGGAATATGAAATACTTTATATACCGAGGAGTGGAATAGGTAGTTATTATGATGACATGACAGGCTATAAAAGAGAAGAAGATGACAGTATGTTCTTTTTCTAATATATTTATTCAAATTTTGCATGTTTAATAATTAATTTTTTAAGGATTCAGGTGATATTATGGAGGTAAACGGTACTTTAATCTGGTATTACAATATATGCAAAAGAGAAGTGTGGCTCATGTCGAGAAATATTGTTCCGGATCAAAATGATGAAAACATAGATTTTGGAAGATTTCTCCATGAGCAAACGTATAAAAGGAATAAGAAGGAGATAGCATTTGGTAATGTCAAATTTGATGTTATATTAAATACTAAAGAAAAACTTGTAATAGGAGAAACCAAAAAAACTTCAAAGTACAGTCAGGCATCGAAATGGCAGTTACTTTATTATCTTAAGGTATTAAAAGATGCGGGAATAGATGCTGAAGGAGCGTTGCTTTATCCTGAAGAAAAAAAGAGAACAGAAGTTATTTTAAATGAAGAGACTTTGCAAGAACTTGAGGTAATGAAGAATAGTATTGTTGATATTATACAAAAGGAAATTCCACCTAAAGTTGAAAAATGTAAATTTTGCCATAATTGTGGATACAATGAATATTGTTATTCTTAAGGAGGTCGGAATAGTGAAGAAGGATATGTTTATTTTTAATAATGGCAGGTTGTGCCGAAAGGATAATACATTAATGTTCGAAGGAGAAGAAGGAAAAAAGTATATTCCAGTGAATAACGTAGAGTCAATTTATATTTTTGGAGAAGTTGATGTAAATAAAAGCTTTCTTGAATTTGCATGCTCAAATAAAATTACAATCCATCTTTTCAATTACTATGAATATTATGTGGGTACTTTTTATCCAAGAGAGTATTTAAATTCCGGCTATGTAATTTTAAAGCAAAGCGAGGCATACTTAAATTATGAGAAAAGGGTTATTATAGCTAAGACATTCATCGATGGTGCTATAAAAAACATACTGCAGGTTTTGAAGTATTATGAGAGGAGAAATTCTAACCTAGAAGGGGAAATAGAAGAAATAACAAATCTTCTTGATACATTGCAGCTCCAGAGTACAATAGAAACTATCATGGCAATTGAAGGCAATGTAAGACAGGTCTACTATAAAAGTTTTAATAAAATTTTGGATGATGAAGACTTTACATTTACTTCCAGGACAAAAAGGCCTCCTAAAGATAGAATTAATTCTCTGATAAGTTTTGGAAATTCTATGCTTTATACTTTGGTTTTATCCCAACTGTATCAGACTCAATTGGATCCTCGTATTGGATATCTGCACAGTACAAATGACAGAAGATTTTCACTTAACCTTGATGTAGCAGAAATTTTTAAACCTATAATAGTTGATAGGACAATATTTTCTGTAATTAATAAGAAAATAATAACTAAAAAAGACTTTAACAAAGATTTGGGAAGCATTATACTTAGTGATGAGGGACGAATGAAATTTATTAAGGAATTTAATGAAAAGCTCGAAACAACAATAAAGTACCCGAATCTCCCTAATCGTGTAAGCTATAAAAGATTGATACGCCTTGAAGCATACAAATTGCAGAAATTTATAACCGAAGATGAACAATATCTACCATTTATAGCTAAATGGTAAGGGATGTGAGATTATGTATATTATTTTAGTATACGATTTTGGAGAAAAAAGAGTAGCTAAAGCATTAAAAACATGTAGAAAATATTTAACTTGGGTTCAAAATTCAGTATTTGAAGGTGAAATTACTGAAGGAGATTTAAAAAAACTAAAAATTGAACTTGAGAACAAAATGGATAAGAATGAGGATTCATTAATTATATATACCTTAAGTAATAACAAATATTCCAATAAGGAAATAATCGGCTGTGAAAAAAATAAACCTACGATATTTTTCTAATGTCGACCTATAATAAGGTAAAAACATCGGGGGATCGACATTTGAAAATTTATAATAAAAAGGCTGATAAATACAGATTAATAGCAAATAACAAATAATTTCATTTAACAAATATTTATATATTGCAATAATATGAATGGCTAACTTTAGCTAAAAATATGGATTTATAATACCTAAGCTAAAAATATGGATTTATAATACCTAATGAGGAATTGAAACAATCTGATAGCCGTATTTCGCTCGATGTTTCCTGATTTATAATACCTAATGAGGAATTGAAACTAATTAAGATAGCCATTATTAAAAGGAGGTTTAAAATTTATAATACCTAATGAGGAATTGAAACCAGCTATATAAAACTATTACTTAGCTTTTTAGAAGCATTTATAATACCTAATGAGGAATTGAAACTACCATAGCATATCATAATTATTTTTAACATGAATTATTTATAATACCTAATGAGGAATTGAAACTGGGAATATATTACAAGCATTTCAATCAAATTAAAAATTTATAATACCTAATGAGGAATTGAAACTTCTTTCTTCTTCCTTGTTTCTTTCCCTTCTTTGTTATTTATAATACCTAATGAGGAATTGAAACTTCGGGAGAGCTCTATGGCCGTTTAAAATACCTGCGATTTATAATACCTAATGAGGAATTGAAACTCTGTACACTTGCGGCCACACTAATCACCTCCTGAAAATTAAGCATAATAAAAGCACTTACTAAATAAAAATAGTGAGTGCTTATTTCTTTCTAAATGTCTATCCCATGCTTTTCTTTTAAAAATTGAATGAATTCTTTATGATATTTTTCTTTTTCTCCCTCCTTTAAAGGTTTGTAGCCTATAGTTGTTCCTCCTGGATTTTGTCCTAATCTTGCTTTAAATTTATCTTCATCTGAAAGTTTTTTATAAGCTTCTCCTTTCTCTTGCTCTGGCAATTTCATAAACTCTTCAAAGGTTAATTTTTTATTATTCATGATATTCCTCCATCATAATATAATATTTACTATTATTTTCAACAATGTCTGATATTCTAAATATTGAACCTCTTTGATATAAAACTTCTTGCTCTTCCGGGTTATATTTAGAAATATCCTTCCCTTGCTTAGAGTTTATTATAAAATATTGTACTTGTCCATCGGGGTTATAAATATTTATAATACCTAATGAGGAATTGAAACTTTACCGTTTCTTCATGTTTAAAATAGATATCCTATCCCCAAACTTTACTTTCCCCAATATAATATTTACACTATAGTTAATTTTATTGACACAGCAAAACTGTAGTGATACTATAAATTTATAAACAATACAATTTTAAAGCGATACGATACGTTTAATAAGTTTTGGGAGGTATTATTTTGAAAAAATCTTTAATAATGACTCCTGGGCCAACGGAGGTTCATGAAGATGTGAGAAGAGCAATGGCCCAGAGTATAACTAATCCGGATTTGGATGTGAATTTTTTTGAATATTACAAGGAAACCTGTGGTAAGCTGAAGAAACTTTTAAATACTAAAGAGGATGTACTTATATTAGATGGCGAAGGAATACTGGGGCTTGAAGCAGCCTGTGCATCTTTAATTGAACCTGGAGATAAAGTACTATGTATAGATAATGGCATATTTGGGAAGGGTTTCGGAGATTTTGCTAAGATATACGGAGCAGAGATTACATATTTTAAGGGAAATTATAGAAGATCCATTGACTTAAAGGAACTAGAAAACTTTTTAGAAAAAGATAATGACTTTAAATTGGCAACTTTAGTCCATTGTGAGACACCTTCTGGTCTTACAAACCCTGTAAGCAAAATATGCCCGCTATTAAAAAAATATGGGATAATTACTGTGGTGGATTCAGTTTCAGGCATTGGAGGAGAACCATTAAAGGTGGATAAATGGCAAATAGACGTAGTCCTCGGAGGAAGCCAAAAATGTATATCCGCATCACCTGGATTGACTTTTTTAAGTATCAGTAAAAAAGCTTGGGATATTATCCTCAACAGAAAAACACCCATTGCATCTTTCTATTGCAATCTGGCAATATGGAAAAACTGGTATGAAGAAAAATACTTTCCTTATACTCCTCCTATAAGTGATATATATGGGCTAAATTGTGCATTGGATAGAGTTTTTAAAAAGGGAGACTATATAGAAAGACATAAAAAAATAGGTACTGCAGTTAGAGAAGCTATAATGAAATCCGGATTGGAACTTTATCCTATAGACGGATATTCAAATACGGTTACCGCAATTTTAATCCCTAAAGGAATTACATTTTCCGATATATATAATCATATGGTGGAAGAACACAATATAATGATAGGAGGAGACTTTGATTGTCTGAAGGATAAGGTTATTAGGATAGGGCATATGGGAGAAAATTGCTATGAAGAAAAGGTTTATATAACTTTAAAGGCATTGGATGAAACATTTAAAAAATATGGAATTAATATAAATGGAAGTTTGCATAAATATTTTGCTGATGCTATGTAGATATACTAAATCATGATAAGCAGAGCTTATTTTATTAATAAGCTCTGCTCATAAGGTTTCAGCAATTCTTTTAAAATCACTGGATTCTTAATATTTATATTGAGCCACAAATCTTCTTTATCTTTAGGCAATATAACAGGCATTCTGTAGTGAATGGATTTCATTTCTTCGTTTGAATCTGTCGTAAGTATAGTAAATGCATAATATTCAACTCCATTATCATCTCTAAATATATTATATAATCCGGCCATAGAAAAAATATCCTCACCTTTAACATATATTCTCCTTTTTATTTTATTATCTCCGGATTTTTCCCATTCAAAAAAACTTGTTGCGGGTATTAAACATCTTTTGTTATAGAAGGAATTTTTAAATGTTGGCTTTATATCGACAGTTTCACTTTTTGAGTTAATTATAGGTCTTTTAGCAAAGCTCGGCATAAATCCCCATTTTAACACTCTAAGTTCATTATACCCCCTGTTTATTATCACAGGAGAAAAATCCGTTGGAAAAATTTCATCCTTAGAATTAAATTCACCGATTTTTTTAATTACTTTATATCTATCTATTAAAAAATCTATATCCACATCCAATGAAAATCTACCGCACATAATTTTCATCCTCTCATTATTTGATTATATATTCTTTATAATATTATTATATAATAGTAATAGATTATTTACCAGGTTATAATAACATATATAAAAAGTGGACAAGGGGCGACAATATGCAGAATAGAATACCAATTAAATTTTGGAGAAATATTGCTGATGTTTTAGTTTTAATAAGTATTATTTTGACCGTCCTTGCTTTAGTTTTTCTTGGAAATGATATTGTTATTCATTGGACAGCCGATGGAATTCCAAATGGAAATATGAATAAATGGATGTTTTTTGTATTTCCGATTTTTACTGTAATGAGCTCGCTTTCCTACAATTCTTGGATGAAGGGTTTAAAGGAAGAGGAAATAGGAGGTGCATTTACTGTATTTTTGACTTATTTATTTGTAGTAGTAGAAACCCATATTTTTCTTCTTAATATTAAGTTAATTAAACCATCTTTTTCTTTGTTACTAATCTTATTTGTGTTTTCTGCTTTGTTTTTTGCAGTTCTTGTTGGTGTACGGTTACGGAGAAACAAATAGAAGGAGTTATCATAAGAAAATTTGTCATTTGAGAGAGGATGACTGAAAAATGAAGATTGAAGTTGATAAAAGGTATTTATTATTTGGATTAATGAATATTGTGGGAGCAATTTTACATAATGTCAACGTAAAAAATGTTTTATCTCCCAAAATTGAACAGAGGATACAAGAACAACAGAATAAAGCTTTAAAATATGATGAAACTGTAATAAAAAATAATAAGATATTGGAAGGATATAGGGCAATGATTAGAAAATCCGGCAGAAGTTTAAAAAAATATCCGCCTACGGCAGAAGCATTAATTAATAATATAAAGGATAGAGGACATATGCCTCGTATTAATAGTATTGTAGATATTTACAATATGGAAGTAATCTCAAATTTTTTATCTATCGGAGCTCATGATTATGATAAAATTTCACAAACATTATGTTTTACTTTTGCTGAAGGTGAAGAAATTTTTTATCCCATAGGCGGAGGAGAAAAAAGAACAGTCAGAGGTGATTTTCTTTATAGGGATGAGAATGATATTTTAGCTTATCTTGATGCTAGAGATTCAGAGCTATATAAGATTTCAGAGGAGACAAAGAATGTTATACTAATTGTTCAGGGAAATGCAAATACAAGTAAAGAATACCGAGAAAATTCTTTAAAACAGATAGTTGAGCAAATAATAGATAATTGCGGAGGTCAGTATGAGATGTTCTCAGTAGATTGTGGTAACAGCATAATAATATCTTAGCTGAAATAATTTAAGACTCTTAAACCTTTTTGAATTGACAAGAGACGAGTAATATAGTAATATCAGCTGTGGATGGGGTTAAAAAAATATTTGAGAAGATGTTTGTTCTTATGGAAAACGTTAATATGAACGCTGTTTTATACATAACAATTAATTCTCTAAGATTTCTTGAAATTTATTTTTTAACAAAATTTATAAAGAGGAAAGAGGAATTATGGACAATCAAATTTTAATTTATGGAATAACTATTATAGCAACGATTATACTGTCGATATTTTTGTATAAAAAATATCATTTAACACGGTATCAATGCTTGATTTTTATCTTATTGGTTTTATTTTGGTCTGCTGTTAATATTGTACGTTCTTATCGTAAGGCTTATGCAATGGCACCTGTTGATATAGGAGGACTGGCATTAGGAGGAACATTGGCTGCCAATATTGCTGCTGCATATGGATTGATATCAACTTTTATTCGCTTACCTGTATTTGCTCTGAGCGATTATTTTAAATCCCGTAAAGCTCTGATTTTATTTGCGGTTAGTGCTGTACTGGTTACATCAGTTTATGTAGTGTTTAAACCCGGTTATTATTCATTATTATTGTCTTCATTGGCATTGGGAATTAGCGCATCGATGTTGTCTTTGTTTAACGTATTGTTTGCCGAAACTTTTGACAGCAATCAAGCCATGATGTCTGTGTCAATTTTGTCGGTTGCGCCATTATTGGCGGAATTTATTATGTCCCCCATACAATATACAGCAACTAAAGGTAATATTAAGCATTATGGCGAAATGTGGATAGTAAGTGCTGTTTTATCTTTAATCACATTAATATTTTTGTTATTTGTGAAAGATAATAAAGAACCTACAAGAAATTTTTCGCTAAAGAGATTCAAAAAAGTAGTTAGTGATCAGCGTTTGCTAATTCTAAGCGCAGTGGGAATATTGGTATCATTTATTAAATTCAGTTCCAGCGGTAGTAATTTAGTTGCTTTTGTTCGCTTAAAAGAAATTGGAATGAGCGATTTTCTGATTGCATATATTGATTTTATTTACAGCAGTTTTCAATTAGTTGCAGGCGTTCTGGCAGGATTGTATTTTAAAAAGAAGATAGGTATTCGAAATACCTTAATTCTTGGACTTGCTCTTTGTGGCATATTTTCATTAACATTGACTATTACTACAAATCAGTGGGTTATATTCTTTACCCATGCTTTAAGCGGTTTTGGATATGGATTGACTTATAATATTTTGATTGGAGTTGTAATGGAACCATATGCAAAGAATGTTCGTGAGATGACAATGGGAGTATATCAAACCTTCTTTGGATTAGGCATTTTCTTTGGAGACAAGATTTATGCGTGGATGATAGATTTATTACCCGATGGAATCTCTGATTATATGATGCATATAGATGTTTTTACGATTATAACTGTCATAACATTTGCAACAATATTGCTTGTACTGTATTTGTTTAGACAAAGTAATCGCAAATTTTTTGAAAACAAAAGTTATTGATTGAAAAAAATAAATTTAAAAGATTAGATATTCAGAGGAGATTTTGTTATGAGTAAAAGATATATACTTGCATTAGACCAGGGCACTACCAGTTCGAGAGCCATTCTCTTTGATAAGAAGGGAAATATAATAAGTTTGTCTCAAAAAGAATTTACTCAAATATATCCCCATCCCGGCTGGATTGAACATAATCCTGAGGAAATATGGAAAACCCAGATAGAAGCTGCAAAAGAGGCGATACAAAAAGTAGGGTTGAGTCCTTCAGATATTGCTTCCATAGGTATTACAAATCAAAGGGAAACGACAGTTCTGTGGGATAAAAATACGGGTAGGTCCGTTTATAATGCTATAGTATGGCAATGCAGGCGAACGGCAGATCTATGCGATAAAATAAAAGCAGCGGGTCTTTCTGATTATATAAGGGAAAATACAGGCCTTATAGTTGATGCCTATTTTTCAGCAACGAAAATAAAATGGATTTTGGATAATATAGAAGGAGTGAGGCAAAGGGCGGAAAAAGGGGATATATTATTTGGGAATATTGATTCATGGCTTGTCTGGAAACTGACAGGGGGAAAACTTCATATAACCGACTATACAAACGCTTCAAGAACAATGCTTTTTAATATTAAAAGCCTTAAATGGGATGAAAATCTTTTAAAAGAACTAAATATTCCTTCTTCCATACTTCCAGAGGTAAGGCAGTCTTCTGAAATTTATGGAAATACCGATAAGGAATTGTTTGGAGAAGAGATACCGATATCAGGTATAGCGGGAGACCAACAGTCTGCACTTTTTGGGCAGCTTTGTTTTCAGGAGGGCATGGTAAAAAATACTTATGGAACAGGCTGCTTTATGCTTATGAATACGGGAGATAAAATAGTCAAGTCTCAAAGTGGGCTTATAACTACAATAGCATGGGGAATAGACAACAAAGTGGAGTATGCCATTGAGGGTTCTATATTTTCGGCAGGAGCTGCAGTTCAGTGGCTGAGAGACGAGTTGAAGATAATTCATGATGCGGCGGATTCTGACTATTTTGCATCTAAAGTAGATGATACAAACGGAGTATATTTGGTTCCGGCATTTACTGGACTTGGAGCGCCATATTGGGATATGCATGCAAGGGGTATTATAGTTGGACTTACAAGAGGAGTCAACAGAAACCACATAATAAGAGCAACCCTTGAATCTATAGCATATCAGACAAAAGATGTTATAGATGCAATGATAAACGACTCGGAAATTAACCTGACGACGCTTAGAGCAGACGGGGGAGCAGCTTCCAATAATTTTCTGATGCAGTTTCAATCTGATATACTTAATGCTAATATTGAGATACCAGAGGTAACGGAAACAACAGCATTAGGAGTAGCTTATCTGGCGGGGCTGGCAGTGGATTTTTGGAAATCAAAAGGAGAAATTGTTCAGAATTGGGGCATAAACAGAAAATTTAAGCCTATGATGACTCCGAAAATGAGGGAAAAACTGTACGCTGGTTGGAAAAAGGCGGTAGAAAGGTCAAAAAGCTGGGCATAAATTAAAAAGATGATTCCTTTGAATCAAGGTAATCATCTTTTTAATGCTTTTTAGAATTTTAGATTTGTTATTCTGCCAAAGAGCCCATAGGATCCCATGGCTGTAATTTAGCTGGTTCCTGTTCCCACTCTTTTTGAAGTTCTTTTGGAAGATATTTTTTATTTACAACTACCTGATACATATATTCATTAAACCATTTGTCACTCATTACCATATATCCGTCTTTTCCAACGTCTTTTCCCCAACTGTTTTCAACTCTCCATCGTATGGGATTTCCTTTTTCGTCAAGATCAACGCCCATAAACACCATGGCGTGGGTCATTAGACTTTCGCCATAATCTAACTTCTGAGCTTTTGTCATGGAGAATTCCGTTCCGAAGAGTTCACCTACTTTTACAGCATCAAGATCAAGAATCCCTTGTTTTCCAAGGCTGCTCTGTCCAACGTCACATCCGAACCATACCGGGAGATTATCTTTCAACTGAGCAATTGCTGCCTTTTTAAGCTGATCAATTTCTAAGTTTAAGTACTTTACAGGTCTTCCCTCTTTTACATTTCCAAGATAGGAAACTGTATATGTCTTATGATAAGGCTTGTCTGCTGTTGGTGCATTTATAAGGCTTATATAATCGTCAAGATTCATGCCTACATATTTTTCAAAGAATTTTACCGGGGTAATGTTTTTATCGCATATATATTTTTTATCTTCGTCTCTTACTTCAAAATCAAAAATCTTTGGAGGTTCTCCGAGACATATACACAAAATATTATAGATGTTTTCCATGTATTTCTTCTTTTCTTTACGAAGGTTTTCTACCGTCGTGCCTTTTTTATATTCTTCTCTTATGTTACATGCATACTGTCGCAAAAGTTTTGTAAGATAACCGTCCATTTCTCTTGTATTTTCGGAATTTGCGGTTTCCGGCATTGCATATTTTGGCACCACACCATATTTATTTACCAAATTTACAAACATGTCCCACTGTCCTCCATCATTTAAAGGTGCTGTCAGCAGGAATGAAATCAGTCTTCCGTTAGTTTCTTCATCCAATGTTTCCAGTATGCTCTCCAAAAAATAATTGGATTTTTCAAGTTTGTCATAGAATAGAGGATAGTTTTGAGACAGTTCGAATGTCTTTAGATTTAATTTTTTTATAATTCTGTACCTCATAGTGTTGAGGGCAGAGAACATCCAGCATCTTCCGCTTTGTTTTTGATTGGTAATGTCTCCCTGTTCCAAATTTATGGAAAAATTATGTCTTACATTACTGAATACCAGCGGATTTGTTGCTGCCTTTATAACTCCATTTGTAGCTGCAGCATTCATTGCAACTTTGTTGGCTCTGTCACTTTCAAAATTGTCTTTAAACTCTTTTAAATTTTCAAAGGAAATTTTCTCTTTCATAATTAACCTCCTTGTTTTATTTTAATTATCATCTGTTTATAAGTGTAAATATAGCACAACGGAATTGTTTTTTCAAATGTTAAACCAACCATTATTCTAAAATAGCAGAAGATACTTTAACGTTGAAACTTTCCTAATATTCTTTTAATTTTTGTCTAAATGTTATTGAAACCATGTTTAATTATTACATTGTTAAAAAAAATTTATGAAATTATTAAAAAAAGTTTAGAAAGTATTGACTTCATATTGATAAAGTATTATGATTATATTCATTATAAATAAATGCTGTGATGGAGAGAAAGATATTTAATCTTTTTTACAGAGAGTTGGATAAGGTGGAAGCCAACATTAAGATGATATGTAATATTCCCTCTTGAGCAGATTTGCTAAACGATTAATTCTATTAGGCAAATCCGAAAGCCCATCGTTACAAGGGATAAGACTGTTAGGTCCGATTTGAGTGATGACGGTGTTGTCATAATAAGGGTGGTACCGCGGAATGGAATTAAATCCTTCGTCCCTATAATTACAGTTAAAGACTGTATTTATAGGAATGAAGGATTTTTTTATTGCCCGAATAAATTTGATCTAACGAATATTATAAGAGGAGGATATTAAATGAAAAAAGTAAGTTTGGTAACATTGATTTTACTTATCGCGTTAGTTATGACAAGTTGTGGTAAGGACAGTAAAGAAGTGAGCAGTAATGGAGAAAAAGTATTTAAAATTGGAATAAGCCAGTTATCTGAACATCCTTCTTTGGATGACACGAGAAAGGGATTTGAAGATGGTCTGAAAGAACTTGGAGTTAATGCAGAAATAGATTACCGCAATGCTCAAGGGGACATCCCAATATCATCTGCCATAGCTCAAAAATTTGTAAAAGATAAAGTAGATCTAATATTTGCTATAGCAACTCCTGCAGCCCAGAGTGCTAAGCAGGCAACTTCCGATATTCCAATATTATTTAGTGCGGTAACTGATCCGGTGAAATCTGAAATAGTTGATGATATGAAAAATGTGGGGGGAAATATAACGGGAACATCTGATGCAGCTCCTATTGCCTCCCAATTGAAAATGTTTAAAGAAATTGATCCTGATATAAAAACCATAGGTATATTGTATAATACAAGTGAAACGAATTCTGAAATACAAATAGAAGAAGTGAAAAAGTTAGCTCCTGAAGCAGGATTAAAGGTGGTAACCGTTGGAGTAACCAATGTAAATGAATTACCACAAGGAATAGATTCTATAGTTAAAAAGGTAGATGCCTTATATCTGATTACAGATAATACTGTAGCTTCGTCTATAGAGCTGGTATCTAAGTCTCTTATAGAAAATAAAATGATTTCCGTTTCCAGCTTTGCGGCTGCAGTAGATGATGGAATTCTTGCAACAAATGGACTTGACTATTATGAACTGGGAAAGCAGACAGCAGAAATGGCAAAAAAAATACTTGTAGATAAAGAAGATTTATCATCTATACCTGTAGGCACAGCAGATAAAACCGTAATAAAAGTAAACAAAAAAACACTAAAAGCCTTAGGCCTGGATTTGAATTTAAAAGTTTTTAAAAATGCTGTAATAGTTGATAAATAAATTTGAGATGAAACTGGAGGATAAACAATGAATTCGCTGATTTTGACATCTTTGGAACAAGGATTGATATTTGCGGTTTTAGCCATGGGAGTGGTACTGACTTATAAAGTATTGGACATTGCAGATCTTTCTGTTGAAGGGACTTTTCCATTGGGAGCTTTTATATTTGCGAAGTTTATTTCTATGGGAGTTAGTCCTATATTAAGCAGTTTCATGTCTTTTTGCTTTGGATGCTCGGCAGGACTTTTGACTTCAATATTATTTATTAAGTTAAAAATAAAGCCCTTATTAGCAGGGATACTGACTTTAAGCATATTGTATTCTGTGAATCTTAAAATAAACGGTAAATCAAATATTCCGCTGTATAAATACGGTTCAATATTTGATATGGGTCCAGCTCTTTTTGTACTGATAGTTATAGTGCTGCTGGTAAAAGTTTCATTGGATATGTTTTTGAAGACAGAAATCGGGTATTTGCTAATAACTACGGGAGATAACGAAATTCTCGTAAGATCTCTTGGAGCAAATAGTAACAAATATAAAACAATGGGACTTGTACTTTCCAATGGACTGGTAGGATTGAGCGGAAGCTTAATGGCCCAGATTCAAGGATTTGCCGATATAACAATGGGAAGTTCAATTGTTGTAGTTGCCCTTGCATCTATTATAATAGGAGATACTATAAAGAAAAGTTCAAATGCTGTAAAAAATACTACAAGGGCTATATTGGGAGCCATAGTATATAAAATTATAGGAGGAATTGCTATAGATTTGGGGTTGGATCCTAATGCCCTCAGGGCGATAAATGCAATAATAGTGATAATATTTATAGCTTATAATAATATTGCAGTACATTTACCGGATTTAAGAAATAAGAGAGGGGTGAAGAAAAGTGTTGAAAATACGTAATTTATCAAAAACATTTAATATTGGAACAGAAAATGAAATAAATATATTTGATAAGCTTAATTTAGAAATAGAGTCAAAGGAATGTGTATCAATAATAGGCTCTAATGGTTGCGGAAAAAGCACTCTTCTCAATATGATAGGCGGCAGTGTTTTATCAGATAACGGTGAGATAATGCTGGACGATATAAATTTATCTTCTTTAAAAGAAGAAGATAGATCCGTTTATATAGGAAGAGTATATCAGGACCCATCTATGGGGGTAGCCTCATCTCTTACAATATTGGAAAACATGTCTTTAGCAGATAAAAAGGGAGAAAAATTTACTTTAAAAAAATTAATAAAGAAGGATAAAATAAATTCATATAAAAAACTTTTGAAAGATTTGGATTTGGGATTAGAGAATAAGTTAAATACAAAAGTAAAATTTCTATCAGGAGGACAGAGACAGGCTCTTTCTCTTATAATGGCAACCATGAAATATCCTAAACTGCTTTTGCTTGACGAACATACGGCAGCATTAGATCCAAAGACTTCCAAAGTTATAATGAAAAAGACCAAAGAATTAATCAAAAAATGTTCCATAACTACTGTAATGATTTCCCATAACATGAAAGATGCTATAAATTATTCCAATCGGATTATTATGCTTGATAGGGGAAAAATAATATTGGATAAACCAAGTACGGATGTTACTGAGGATGAATTGGTTGGGATATATAAATCCAAATTAAATGAACAGGGAATATATTAGAAATAAATATATATTGATGTATACAAAAATTGTCGTCAACTTCAAATGATATAGAAGACTGAAGTTTGATGACATTTTTGTATATTTAAGTAATATAGGTATATAAGAAAATCATATGAATGGCATTAAGAATATAGATGTCTTATTTAAAAGTTTGCTTCAATTATATGTAATAATGTAAGATCAACTTATTAGGTAAAACTTTTATTAATTTTATATAAGATAATATTATAATATAGTATAATGTACATTGACAATTAGAATTAATTTATAATATTATTTATAATAAAGATGTGGAATTATTGTAAATAATTAGAATATATATGAGGAATTGAAACATAATATTTTTGCTTTTAAATATTTGAATACAATCGTATTTATAATACCTAATGAGGAATTGAAACTTTTCCACTACTCCACCTCCAATTTTTCAAATTCAGATTTATAATACCTAATGAGGAATTGAAACTTGATAAAAGAGAACAGGAATATGACCACGAAAACCAAATTTATAATACCTATAAGGAATTGAAACTTTCACATAGCGCATGATAATAGAGTTCTTTCAAAGAGATTTATAATACCTATTGAGGAATAAAAGTAGCAATCTTAATTGTTATACTCACAAATACCTGATCTTTTCCAGAAATTTTTTCAAGTAAATAATTATATAAATTTCCTTATAAATTGTTTTGATTTTGATGAATGCATTGAATAATATCAAGATATTTGATA
The DNA here is from genome assembly GCF_900095615.1 of Sporanaerobacter sp. PP17-6a. NCBI lineage: Bacteria > Bacillati > Bacillota > Tissierellia > Tissierellales > Sporanaerobacteraceae > Sporanaerobacter > Sporanaerobacter sp. PP17-6a. Next base: position 174,525 of record NZ_FMIF01000001.1, read on the forward strand.
TTGTTCTAATTAAATTGTCATAGATTGATTAAAACCTTGTTATTAAGCTTGAAACTAAATTCTATTTATTTGGATGACTATAATATGGAAGCTATAGTTGCAATTGGTGGAGGGGAATTAAAGGATTTAGAAACTTTTCTCATTGATGAATATATTGTGAAACTGGCAGGAAAGGAGAACCCTAAGGCTTTGTTTGTACCAACAGCAAATGAATGAACCTAAAGATATATTTAATTATGTATATGGTGATAAATTAGGCTGCAAGATTGATTCACTATTACTTTTAACATCAGATATAGCAGACAAAGAAATTCAAAAAAAATTTTTTCTGCAGACATTATTTATGTTGGTGGGGACCGGACTTAATGCAGGTTCAATATGCTGGTTTAAATATGGTCATAGCGATAGTAATTCTTTTAGAAATAGTGAGGGACATTGGGATTATATTCGTGCCAATGGTTTAGGATTGATAAATGCGATTCACTGTCCCCATTATAATGAAGAAGGAAGGGAAGGTTTTGATGATATGATGAAGTCACAAAATATAGTTGGCATTGCATTAGAAAATAATTGTGCTTTAGTTGTTAGAAATAATAAATTTAGAATCATAAAGAGTGATGAAGATGCTAAAGTATACAAAATAACAAATAAGTATAATATTGTAAATAAAGAAATAATAGATAATTATGATTTTAAGGACATTGATAATTTACTCATGATATAGGTAAATTTGATGAAAAGAGAGGTTTATAAATGGATATTTTTCAAACCTTCTATAATTCCAATGATACGGAAAATTCAATAAAAATGTCTGCATATATGAAGGATAAATTTCATTTCCTTGGCATACCAAAACCAGAGCGAGCAAGATTAAGTAAAGATTTTCTTAAGCAGCACAAAAAAGATATGTATATTGATTGGTCTTTTGTATTTAAGTGTTATAACATGCCGGAAAGAGAATTTCATTATTTAGCTTTGGATTATCTTTTATTATTGAAAGCTAAACTCATATCAAAAGATATTGACAATATTGAAAAGTTAATTGTAACAAATTCTTGGTGGGATAGTGTAGATTGCCTCGATGCTATTGTTGGAGATATGTGCCTTAGATATCCTGAACTAAAAAAATCCGTTATTTTAAAATGGATTTATTCAGATAACATTTGGTTAAAAAGAGTAGCTATCGATTTTCAACTGAAATATAAAGAGAATACTGATATTGATATTTTGAGTAAGGCAATATTAGTTAATTGCAATACAGATGAGTTTTTCGTAAATAAAGCAATAGGATGGTCATTAAGAGAATATTCAAAGACTAATAAAGAATGGGTAAGAAGTTTTTTGCAGAATAATAAACTATCGAAACTTAGTGTTAAAGAAGCAAGTAAATATATTTGATTGTTTGAGAAAGATTGAAGTGATATAATAATATCATCGGAGTATTATTAATTGATTGTATGCTGAATGAAGAGAGGCGGGTTATTTGTGAAAAATTGTACAAACATAAGGGTCAGATATAAAGAAACGGATCAAATGGGTGTAGTTTATTATGGAAATTATTTTACATGGTTTGAAGTCGGAAGAAACGAATTTTTTAGAGAGATGGGTTATACCTGTGAATACCTTGAGACCCAGGGCATATTTCTTCCGGTTATAGAAACAGGATGTAAATATATATATTCTGCTAAATTCGATGATGAAATCATTATTGAAACTAAAATTGAAAAAATGGAAGGAGTAAGGCTTAATTTAAAATATAATATTATAAGAAAGAAGGATAATTTATTGTTAGCCGAAGGTTTTACCGAGCATGCTTTTGTGAACAAAGAGATGAAACCGGTTAATTTCCGGAAGAAATTTAAAGAAATCTGGGATATGTTAAAAAAGGCGGAGAATGAAGAGAAGAACTAAAGATGAGATAAAGCAATTACCATGTTTTAGAAGATTTTTTACTTGTAAATTATTTTCGAATTGTATATAATAGATATAATTTAGTAGTACAAAAATATATATGAGCGATGATAAAAACTTCGGCTTACAAATCTATTCAGAGAGCTGGTGCTTGCTGTGAACCGGTTAGAATTTAAGCCTTTCCACTTTTAGAGCTGTCGATGAAAAATCGAAGGAATGTGTCCTTTATTGCACGTTTTAGAGGTGGTCAGCCTTATGTGCTGACAATTTGGGTGGCATCGCGGATCCTTCCGTCCCATATTTATTATATGAGATTGGAAGGTTTTTTTTATTTAAAATACTGTATATGAGGAGGAGAAAAATGTTAGATATTAAATTTTTGCGGGCAAATCCTGAAATAGTAAAAGAAAATATCAGAAAAAAATTTCAAGATGAAAAACTTGTATTGGTAGATGAAGTAATAAAATTAGATGAACAATTTAGGGCATCAAAAACAAGAAGTGATTTTCTCAGGAGTCAGAGGAATTCTATTAGCAAAGAGATTGGAGCTTTAATGTCCAAAGGACAAAAAGAAGAAGCTAAAAAAAAGAAAAAACAAGTTGAAGATGTTGCACAGGAACTTGCTGATTTGAAAATGTCAGAAGATAATATTGAGAGTCAAATTCGGGAAAGAATGTTGGTTATTCCAAATATAATAGATCCGTCCGTACCCATCGGAAAGGACGACAGTGAAAATGTTGAACGTGAAAGGTTTGGAGAACCCATTGTTCCTGATTTTGAAGTACCATACCATGTTGATATTATGGAAAGACTTAATGGAATAGACCTTGATAGTGCAAGAAAAACCAGTGGAAACGGTTTTTATTATCTTTGCGGTGATATTGCCCGTCTTCATTCCGCTATTCTTTCATATGCACGGGATTTTATGATTGATAGAGGTTTTACCTATTATATTCCGCCTTTCATGATACGCGGCAATGTGGTAAACGGAGTTATGAGTTTTTCAGAAATGGAAAATATGATGTATAAAATTGAAGGAGAAGACTTATATCTAATCGGAACAAGCGAACATTCCATGATTGGAAAATTTATTGACACAATTTTAGATGAGGAACAGCTTCCTCAAGCATTAACCAGTTATTCTCCCTGTTTTCGAAAAGAAGTAGGTGCTCATGGCATTGAGGAACGAGGAGTATACCGTATCCATCAATTCGAGAAAGAAGAAATGATTGTAGTTTGTAAACCGGAAGAAAGTCCTCAGTGGTTTGAAAAATTATATCATATTACAGTAGACTTCTTCCGTTCTTTGGACATTCCCGTACGTACCTTAGAATGCTGTTCAGGTGATTTAGCAGATTTAAAAGTAAAAAGTATTGATGTGGAAGCCTGGTCACCCCGTCAGAAAAAATATTTTGAAGTTGGAAGCTGTTCAAATTTAGGAGATGCACAAGCGCGTCGTCTTGGTATTCGTATTAGAAGTAAAGAAAAGGGAAACTATCTTGCACATACTCTTAATAATACAGTAGTCGCACCGCCCCGTATGCTGATAGCATTTTTGGAAAACAACCTTAATGCAGATGGCTCCGTTACAATTCCTAAGCCTCTTCAAATGTATATGGGCGGGAAAGAAGTTATAAAAAAATAAAAGTAGGCAGTTTGACTTACTGCCTGCTTTTTATTTGACTTTCATTTATAGCGGATTTAACTGCATATTTTATTACAAAATATAAAATGGCCAGTTTTATTAAATCCCAACCTATGTTTAGCCCTAAGCCTAATGAACCTAATATAGTTGAATTTCCCATATTCTTCTCCTCCGCTTTTATAATATGGATTAATTACATATTATCTCAAAATATAGTAAAATTCAATGATTAAAATACTTTATTCCATATTCTGTTCATTTTATGAAGCTATTCAATTTCAAACATATCATTTATCAGAGGAATAATATTGATTACAGGTTCCTCATAAGGATGAATTTTTTTAATTGTAGCTACTGCATCCTTAACTTTCGTAATTGGACAGCGGACTTCCAGTTTACATTCGGAACCGAAATTTATGGTACCAACTTCTCCGTTAAAAGGACTGCTTCCAAGCAAGGGGTGCCAATAACCTTGTACATTAGAAAAGGAAATAACGTGATCATATTTTCAGATTTGGCAAGCTCCGATTTTCGTCAGCTCATCCCTTAAACTTTCAATATATTCTTGCGGGACATATATTTCTATTTTAACTTTTGAAAAATCCATTTTTATCCCCCTCAATATAAATATGATTAGAACTGTATAACTCAACTGCTAAATCTCATTTTTTTATTCCATACCAGTATAAACAATAAATAGAAAGAAAGCAATGTAAAAACCATAGATATTCCGAAAATACTGACAAACTGCAACTATGCTGGGAATCTTAATATTGTGATATTTGGACTGCCAAATAAAATCAATATGGCTGTCAGAAAAAAGATTAATAGGTGTCAGAAAATGGTGATAAATGCATTAAAGATAATATGCAATCAAGACCATTCATCTCATTTGTTTTATAAAGCAAATGAGATGAATATTTTAAAACATGGTTTTTTACATCGTTATACTTGTTTTATAAGGTTTACGAAAGATTTTTTATATAATAGACAATTATATAACATTGGCATTAAATGAAATAGTCTGTTATATTGAATAATAAAAAAATTTTTACAAATCCAGTTTGGACAAACGTTTGCCAATATAATGCTGTCTTTAATCAAAGATGACCACTTATATGGCATAGTAATTGCTATTATAAATAATGTAAATAGGAGAGGAGAACAAGATGGAATTTTTAATCAAATTAATTAATGAAGAGGATAAAAGAAATCCATTGACAGATTCCGAAATTGCAAAAATGTTAGGCATCAGCAGAGCCAAGGTATCGAAAATGAGAGAGTCTCTCAGCATAGGAGATTGTAGGGAAAGAAGACGAGAAATACTGACAAAAAACATAGAAGAAATATTAAAAGATGATCCTTCAATATCTGAAAGAGCCTTGACTTTGCAACTTAACAAAAAAGGTTTTAAAATTTGCAGAAATGTCGTATCGAAATTTATTAAGAACGAAAAGAAATTTAAAATTAATAGAAACAAAATAGAAGTTGTAAATAAAACTTCCCCTAAAAATGGGATAAATCTAAGAAATGAAGAAAAGGATATGGCTTTCAATTCGTTTATAGGGGCCAATGGAAGTCTGAGGCCTCAGGTTGAATTGGCTAAAGCTGCTATACTGTATCCGCCAAATGGATTACATACATTAATCTATGGAGAAACAGGAGTCGGAAAAAGTGAACTGGCAGAATGTATGTATAAATTTTCTATAGAGACAGGTATAAAAGCTGCAGATTCACCTTTCATTTCTTTTAACTGTGCCGATTATGTAGATAATCCCCAACTTCTTCTCTCACAGCTATTTGGATATACCAAAGGGGCATTTACAGGTGCAGATACTAATAAAATCGGTCTTATAGAAAAAGCAGATAAAGGAATATTGTTCTTGGATGAAATACATAGGCTTCCTCCGGAAGGTCAGGAAATATTATTTTCTATTATAGACAAAGGCAGGTTTAGAAGGATGGGAGAAGTAGATGAGACAAGAAAAGTGAATATAATGATAATTGCTGCTACTTCGGAAGATGTTGAATCATATTTGCTTTCTACATTTCGAAGAAGAATTCCTATGTTTATAGAGCTTCCTGGTTTAAAAAGCAGACCTCTTGAAGAGAGATATAATATGATAATAAATTTTTTTAAACAAGAAGCTATGAAAATCAATATTAAAATAGTTGTTTTGTTAAATGTAATTGAAGCTTTACTTTTATATGATGCTAAAGGTAATATAGGCCAACTCAAATCGGATATAGAGGTGGCATGTGCAAGAGGATTTCTTGAACACATTTCAAAGAGAACAAAATATGTAACCGTAGACATATCTCATCTGTCCGGTGAAGTGGCTAAAGGAATATTAGAGATAAATAAAAATAGGAAGAATATATCCAAATTTATAAGTAAGAATTTAGAAGTATTTCCTAATAATGAATGGGGAAATGATGCAGCAGAACAAAATTCTTATGCGCTTCCCGCTGATATATACAGAGAAATAGAAGACAGATATAAAAAACTTAAAGCTCAAAATATAAGTATAGAAATTATTAACAAGTTGATTGCAGATGACCTTGAAAGAAATATCCAACAGCTCGTTCAAAAAGTTAAGGGCAACAGGCATAATATTATAAAAAACGATTTGGAACAAATAGTAGGGCACAAAATAATATATACAGTTGACAGCATGATGAGTACCATAAACGACAGCCCCGAATATAAGGATGAAACGTTGTATTACTGCTTGGCAACTCACCTTGCCGCATCTTATGAAAGGATTCTTCATAATAAGACTATTTATAATCCTCAACTTAAGGAGATTAAAAAAAAATATCATGAAGAATATTGTAAAGCTAAAGAAATGTGTGAAATAGCATCTTCGTGTCTTAATATAGAGATTCCTGAAGATGAAGTGGCATTTATAGCCATGTATTTAAAAGCATATTCCGAAAAGAACACTTTAAATGATAATTATATAGGAATAGTTGTACTTTCTCACGGCCAGGTAGCAAGATCAATGCTTGATGTTGCCACTAAGTTAATAGGTGAAAACCATGCATGTTCTATGGACATGTCTTTTAACGAATCCCCAAGTGAAGCTCTTAAAAGAACTGAAACAATTGTTAAAAAAGCAGACAGAGGGAAAGGAGTGCTTCTTCTTGTGGATATGGGTTCACTTGTGAGCTTCGGAAAAATAATTTCTGAAAAGACAGGTATACCAGTGAGGACTTGTTCAAGAGTAAATACCTTAATGGTAATTGAAGCTATAAGAAGATCCGTTCTTCCTGAGGCTACTTTAGATAATATTGCAGATTCTATTGAAAAGGAAAAACACAATTATGATTTGGAAGTTACAGGGGAAGAAGATAGTAAATTGAGGCCCGCAATTGTTTTTATTTGCATTACAGGAAATGGAGCGGCCAAATTATTAAAGAAACGTGTAATGGATAGTTTACCTGATTTAGATAAAAAAGCAGATCTTATATGTAAGGGATACCTGACTGATGATATATACAAGGATTTGGAACAACTTTCTAATGATGAAAATATCCTTGCAATAGTCGGAACAATAGATTTAAATATAAGGAATATTCCTTTTATTTCAGCAACAGAAATAGTAAACCTTAAGGGCGTAAAACTGCTTAAAAATATAATTGATAAACAGGATGACATAATTGATTATAAAAGAAGTCAGATAAATGATGTTTCTATAAAGGAACTTTTTATGGATGATCTTATATTTGTGGATAAAGGCTTTAAATCAAAGGAGGAAATATTGAATAAAGCACTTTGTTCCATGGAACAAAAAGGATATGTTACTTCCGAATATAAATGGTCGGTTTTTGAACGTGAAAATTTATCTCCTACTTTATTGAATAGGTATGTAGCAATACCCCACGGCGATCCAACGGAAGTAAAAAGAGAATCCATTGCAGTAATAAAATTACAAAATTCTATTGAATGGTGTGAAAATATAAAAATCAATATAATATTTCTGCTTGCCATTAATGATTACGGCAGAGAAAAATTCAAGAGGTTATTTAAATTGGTAAATGATAAAAGAATATTTAACAGACTGCAAATATGTAAGACTAAGGCAGAAATTAAGGAGGTTATAGTAAGTGGCATTTGAGTTTAAAGTTGATAGGAAAGTTATATTATTAAAGGTCAAAGAAAAGAACAAAGCAGTAATACTTCAAGAGATGGCAGATAAACTTGAAAAAGCAGGATATGTGAAAAAATCATTTATAGATAACGTATTGAAAAGGGAGGCTGTGTTTCCTACAGGACTGCAATCAGGAGACTTCGGGGTAGCGATTCCCCATACTGATGTTGAGCATGTTAACAGCCCTATGATATCCGTAGCAACCCTTAAATATCCTGTTGAATTTAATATGATGGGAGGTGAAAAGAAGGATAAAGTAGATGTGAAGATAATTTTCATGTTAGCCATGAAGGATGGCAATGCTCAAGTAGATTTACTTCAGAAATTGATGAAAATTATTCAAAACACCGAACTTTTAAATGATATTTATAAAGCAAATAATGTGGATGCATTATTGAAAATCATTAACGAAAATTTATAGTTAAAATTCGAAGGTGTTATCCAAAAGAGGTGAGACTGTGAGAAAATTTAAGATTTTGTCCGTATGCGGGACAGGCATTGCCACATCAACAGTAGCTGCTGAGAGCTGCAGAGATATGTTAAGAGAAAAGGGATTAGGCGTTGAAGTGAAGGAATGTAAAGTTATAGAGGTTGAAACAAATGTTGAAATGTTTAAACCCGATGTAATAGTTTATACTACTCCTCTGAACGATAAAGTTATAAAAGGTATAAAGAAATTCAGTGGACTTCCGTTTTTAACGGGATTTGGCAGGGAAGAACTGATAAATAAGATTGCAGAATATTTGCGGAATATGGATAAGCAGTAACTATGGTGGATAAATTTGTAATGAATTATAGAATGGGGGAATTATAAATGAAAGAGAAGATGTGGGCACAAGTATTTTATAAACCAGAAGACGTAAGGTTTGAACAAATTGATGTTCCGAGACCGGGTGATGATGAAATCCTTGTAAAAATAAAAGCTGCTACAACTTGTGGAACGGATTTAAAAACATATAGGAGAGGACATCCGACAATAATACAAAAAGTTCCTTCAACATTTGGCCACGAATTTTCAGGAGATGTTGTTGAAGTAGGTAAAAATGTAAAAAACTTTAAAGTGGGAGACAGAGTCGTTGGAGCTAATTCAGTCCCTTGTTTTCACTGCTATTTTTGCAAACGGAAAGAGTATAGCTTATGTGAGAATCTTCAGTATTTAAACGGGGCATATGCCGAGTATATAGTGATTCCGAGTCAAATATTAAAATATAACTATCTTCATATTCCCGATGACCTTGATTATAAAGAAGCGGCTTTGGTCGAACCTCTTGCTTGCGTACTTCACGGAATAGATGAAATCAATATTAAATTAGGTGATACAGTATCAGTTATAGGATGCGGCCCCATAGGATTGATGTTTGTAAAACTTTCTTCTTTGAAGGGGGCAAGAGTAATAGCTGCCGATTTTTCGGAATATAGGCTGAAACAAGCCGAAAAATTTGGAGCAGTAAAAACAATAAATGCATCCTATAAAGATTATCCTCAAAGAATTAAAGACATAACGGAGGAATCAAAAGGTGTTGACGTGGCCATAGAGGCAACTGGATATCCAGAAGCTTGGGAAAATGCAATAAATATGATAAGGCCGGGTGGACAGGTACTCACTTTTGGAGGGACGAAGAAGGGAACTTATTTTAAAATTGATTGCGTCAAGTTTCATTATGAAGAAATAAAGATAAAAGCTATGTATCACCATACCCCTTATCATATAAAAAAAGCTCTTGATATTCTTGCAACAAGGCAGGTTGACGGAAGTGAATTCATAACGGGAGAATATCCATTATCAAAAACAATTGATGCACTGGAGAGTATTGGCAGACAGGAAGGCATTAAATATGCCATAATACCCTAATAAAAAAGGAGGTAAAATTATGTATTTTTTACAAGCTGTAAAAGCAGGTGTTAATTGGATTCTTGACTTAGGAGCAGCTACTATGCTGCCGATTATTATGATTATTTTCGGCTTAATTTTGGGACAAGGGTTTAAAAAGTCTTTTAAATCAGGAATAACTATAGGAATAGGTTTTGTCGGATTAAATCTGGTTATAGGATTATTGAGTGAATCCGTAGGAGAGGCGGCTCAGGCTTTAATTAAATCATTGGGAATTAATTTAAATATTATTGATGTAGGATGGCCTGTAGGAGCGGCTATAACCTTTGCCACACCATTGGCGGCTATCTTGATTCCAATTATTTTTATATTTAATATGATTCTGCTTTATTTTAATTTCACCAAAACGATGGATGTAGATATTTGGAATTATTGGCATTTGATATTTCCTGGAGCAATGGTATATTATGCAACAAATAATAATATGATTTTGGCCATAATAGCCACTTTAATAAATACCGTAGTTATATTTAAACTTGCGGATTGGACGGCACCCGTTGTTGAAAATTATTTCGGGCTTCCCGGCATCTCTCTGCCTCATGGGGAAACAGTCAACTTTGCCCCGATAATGTATACCTTAAATAAAATAGAAGATAAGATTCCATTTTTTAATAAAATAGTAATTAATGAAAAAACAATCAATGAAAAGATGGGTATATTTGGTGAGCCTCTTACAATCGGGCTTGTATTGGGAATACTGTTGGGAGCTTTGGGAAGGTATAGTTTAGCCAAAACATTGACCTTAGGAGTTCAGATGGCAGCAGTAATGGTCCTGATGCCTAAAATGGTAGGGCTTCTTATGGAAGGGTTGATGCCAATTTCCGAAGGAGCCAGGAATTTTATTTCCAAAAAGTTTCCGGGAAGAGAAGTTTATATAGGTTTAGACGCCGCAGTGGTCATTGGTAATCCTTCCAATATGGCCGTAGCATTGCTGATGGTACCTATTACCATAATATTATCGGTTATTTTACCTTATAATAAAATGTTGCCTTTTGCAGACTTGGCTGTTCTTCCCTTTACAGTTATCTGGGCAGTAGCAGCCACCAAAGGGAATGTTTTCAGAGGACTGATAAATTCAATTATAACGATGTGCGGGGTATTTTATATCGCAACAGATTTGGGAGCATTAACTACAACCTTAGGACATGCAGTAAATTTTGCTTTCCCGAAGGGCGCAACAATGATTTCCGGAATTGATATGAGCTGCCACGTTACATTATGGATATTGCTGAAATTGATTAGCAGCAAGACATTTATAATAGGATTGATTGCTTTAATTATATATGCTGGCATGTGGATATGGACTAGAAATGATATAAAGAAGCAATATAAACAATACAGCGAAAATTGAAATAACCTGGACGAGGACGGATGTTCTTGATTGTTAGATTCGGACATCTTTCCTTGTTTAGTAAATTTTAATTTCAAAGGAGATATATGTATGAAAAATAAGGTAGTAGTTGCTACAGGGACTTCACATCATAAAACAGAATTTGCAGTTGATTTTATAAAGGACTACTGTAAAAAAAGAAAAATTGATGCGGAGGTTAAAGGAGTTAACGTATATGAGGCTGACTTTAATGCTTTAGATCCCACTGTCATTGTTTTAATAGGACCTAATAATATTAAAGTTAATAGACCTGTTGTTTTAGGTACGGCTTTTGTAACTAAAATAGGAATGGAAGAAGTTTGCGAAAAAATTATTGGATATTTGACTAAATGAAATTTAAATTGATTTTGAAAGGAATGATAATAAATGCTTGAAGAATTAAAAGAGAAGGTTGTTAAAATAGCGAAGAAAGCGGATAAATCGGGCATGTGTAAACATAAATCCGGTAACTTCAGTATAAGAGATGAAAAGACAGGATATGTTGTCATAACCCCTTCAGGAGTTTCAAGGGAGATTTTAGCTCCCGAACATATTTCCGTTGTTGATTTGGATGACAATGTAATAGAAATGAAAACGGAATATAAGCCTTCAAGTGAAATTTTGATGCATCTTGAAATCTATAAGACAAGACAGGATGTAATGGCAGTGGCCCATACTCATTCTCGCTTCGCGACTGCTTTTTCCGTTTTGGGGAAGGAAATACCTCCGATAATATATGAATGTAATAACTGTAGTAAAAACGGAAGGATACCTGTCGCACCTTATGGAAGGCCTGGAACTCAAGTTCTGGCACAAAATGTTGCAGATACATTGAAGTATAGCGACGTGTGTCTTATGGAAAGCCACGGAGCTATTGCAGTGGGAAATGATATAGAGGATGCATTTCTGAAGGCTCAGTATTTGGAAGAAATAGCGGAGATTTATTATATTACTTTAACTTTGAATAACTTAAAAGAACCTAATATTCTTCCCAAAGAAGAACTTGAAAAGTGGAAATATCCTTCAGAAGTAAAATTTAAGACAATGTAAGGAGGCTTGAATATGAAAGAAAAAATGAAAGCTATGGTTCTTTATGGACCTAAAGATATAAGATATGAAGAAGTAGATAAGCCAGTATGCGGGGATAATGATGTTTTACTTCAAATTAAGGCTATAGGATTGTGTGGATCGGATATAAGAACTATCACTTACGGACATTATAAGGTTAAATATCCTCAGATAATAGGGCACGAAATAACAGGACAAGTAGCTGAAACAGGGAAGAACGTAAAGAAGTTTAAAGCAGGAGACAGGCTGTATGTTTCTCCTGTAGTACCGTGTCATGAATGTAAAGCATGCAGGTTGGGATACGAAGAATTATGTGAGAATTTAACTGTTATAGGTACGGAAATCCAGGGAGACTATGCAGAATATATGCTTCTTGAAGAAAAAGTATTAAAAAATGGAGTAGTACTTAGTATTCCGGATGAACTTGAATATGAACAGGCAGTTATCACGGAGCCATTATCATCGGTTTATGCATGTCAGGAAAACTGCAGCATAACTTTAGGAGATACTGTGGCCATTATAGGAATGGGGCCGATAGGATGCCTTCATACGGCTCTTGCAAAGATAAGAGGAGCGAAAGCGGTAATAGCAATAGAGCAGTCGGAAGAAAGGTTAAACAAATCAAAAGAATTTGGAGCAGATTATCTGATAAATTCGTCAAAAGAAGATCCCGTAGCCAAAGTAAGAGAAATAACAGGAGGATGGGGAGCAGAAAAAGTAATATCAGCCTGCCCATCTACCGATGCACAAAATCAGGCTATATCGATGGCATGTAAAAAAGGTACCGTAATATTTTTCGGAGGAGTGCCGAAGGGGAAATTGACAAATATAGATACAAATATTATACATTACAATACCTTAACATTGATAGGACATTATGGATACAGTAACTTACAGGCAAGGAAGGCATTTTCTCTTATAACGTCTGGGAGGCTGGATGCAAAGAAGTTTGTAACTCATGTTCTGCCGCTGAAGGAAATAGAAAAAGCCGTAGAGCTTACAAGAAGCGGAGAAGCAATAAAAGTGGTATTGAAGCCTTAAAGTGAGAATGTAAGATATAAAAATACTCATCTTTCTTTTCAATTTATAAGAAGATGAGTATTTTTTATTAATTTATACTTAACTTAAATGGGCTTCAAAAAAGTTACATTGATATAAGCGTTTTTAATATTATTTATTATTGAAAGTAAATGACTTATCCAATTAAGTGTATAACGTTAAACTGGAGGCTATTATATCTAAAATATAAAAGCGTATATTATGTATATAAAATGAGCTATTATTCCGGCACACAATCCGGCGATGGTATGGCTTATTATGGCTTTTGACGTCAGCTCCCTCATATTTAAGGCATCCATCATTGCTACATGAGTGCTCAAATATCCGCTCCAGCACATTCCCATTGCAGTAAATACAGCTATTTCATTTTCACCGATAAGGTTTTCTTCTAAAAATTTTGGTACGAGGCCCAGAGCGGCACCTACGGCTCCCAAAGACGTAATTGGAAATGATATAGCCTCAGGGTGTTTAAATCCGAAGAGAGGATTTAAAATAAACTTCAATTTTTCTCCTATATATGGAAGAAGCCTGATTCCTTCGTAGGCTCCTCCTGTATACATTCCGTCGGGAGAAGGACCGTTGGTAAGCATCATTATAAACGTACAGATGATTACGACTCCCGGAATAATTGATAAACCCAGATTGACACCTTCTTTACCGCCGTCCAGCAACGACTCAAGAAATCTCTGAAATACACTTCCATTTCTTATTTCTCTGAATTCCATTATGTCATAGGAACTGTCATCTTTTGATGTTACATATTCTTCGGTACCGTAAATCCTTTTTGTATGTTTCATCATCAATCTTACGCTTATTATGCTTCCTATGGCTGCACTTATATTTCCTATAATAACCGGAACTAAAAAATTTTCTCCATCCTTTGCCTGAGAAATCATAAATGTTGATACAATCAATCCCATTCCGAAGGCTGTCCCAAGGTTTGTAATAGCCGGAAGCTGGTATTTTTTAAAATATTTTCTGAAATTGTTTTCACGGCCTAATGAAATAATTGCAGGATTATCGGAAAGGTATGTGGTAATAATTCCAAGGCTGGCTACTCCGGGCAGATCAAATAAAGGTTTGATAATTGGACTTAAAATTTTATTCATTATTGAAATAATTCCGAATTCGGATAACACGGCAGAAAAAGCACTTGCCAGTATTGCAACCCCCATAATGAAAAATGAAGTATTTAAGATAAGATCGTGGGCAGTAGCTATCATTGTCTTAAACGTATTAGTAGCACCCATTATACTTATAAAAAGAGCAAAAAAAACAATAATTCCAATCAGTAAAAGAAGTGATTCTTTGCTTACGGATTTTACAATAGTTTTGTTTTCCACGCCATCATCCTCCTAATTTTAAATAAAAATTTATTAATAATGTTAGTTTCCGCTAATTCTATTTTAATATAGGTTATATGATTTTGTCCAAAATATTTAAAGAATTTAATAATTCAGAAAAATAGAGCAGGGTAGTAGTTTTATTATTACAAAATTTTTATTTTTACAATAAAGCCTGTAAAATATACTAATAATAAATTATAATAGACATAGAGCTATAGTATATTATGATTTTTTAAAGTGTAAAGTTTTGTTAAATAATATTTTGAGAGGTGGAATATAAAATGGTATTGGTTAATGCTAAGGAAATGCTGAATAAGGCCATGAAAGAGAAATATGCCGTGGGACATTTTAACATTAATAATTTGGAATGGACCAAAGCGATCTTATTAACGGCTCAAGAAAACAATTCGCCTGTAATTTTGGGAGTTTCTGAAGGTGCAGGGAAATACATGGGAGGATATAAGACCGTAGTCGGAATGGTTAATGGATTACTTGAAGAGTTAAATATTACGGTACCCGTGGCTCTGCATTTGGATCATGGCAGTTATGAAGGAGCCCTTAAAACTATTGAAGCTGGTTTTTCATCAGTTATGTTTGACGGATCTCACTATCCTATAGAAGAAAATATTGAGAAGACAAAGGAACTTATAAAGATCACAAGGGAAAAAGGGATTTCCTTGGAGGCCGAAGTCGGTGCCATAGGAGGAGAAGAAGACGGAAAAATTGGTGAAGGAGAATTGGCTGATCCTGCTGAGTGTAAAAGAATAGCCGATTTAGGCGTTACAATGCTGGCTGCCGGTATTGGAAATATTCACGGTAAATATCCTGCAAATTGGAAAGGACTCAATTTTGATGTTTTAGCTAAAATAAGAAAGATAACCGTAGATGTTCCCTTAGTATTACACGGAGGGACAGGAATTCCGGATGATATGGTAAAAAAGGCTATTTCTTTGGGAGTTGCTAAAATTAATGTAAATACCGAATGTCAATTAGTTTTTGCAGAGGCTACTCGTAAATATATCGAAGATGGTAAGGATTTAGTAGGGAAGGGCTATGATCCCCGTAAATTATTAGGACCTGGCTTTGAGGCTATTAAGGCAAAAGTAAAGGAAAAGATGGTACTATTTGGTTCTGTAAATAGAGCTTAAAGATTTTATAATAATGGCACTGCAAAGAGCAGTGCCATTATTGGTTAGACTTTTATTTTGCTACGTCTTGTTCTACAGCTGAAATGGAAGGCACAAAAGGTGTCTTATTAGGTCTGCCTGCTTCTCTTGATACGTAAGTAAAAAGTTCTTCATATATTGTCTTAGCCTTTGACATTGCATCTTCAGCAATGTCTATACCTAATTGTGTAGTATATTCGGCGGCTTTGGTTTTGTCCTTATTATAGATTTCCAGCACTTTTTTGTCTGTTTTTTCTTGCTCGGCAATAAGATTATCTTCATAATCACTCCAGTATTCTCTTACGGATTTTCCGTATTTATCCCTATCAAGTTCTGATAATGTACTTAGACTTCTGAATATCCAATAAGCTGAGTCAGGACTGTAATTAGCTGTTTTTACTTTATAAGCTTTATGAGTATCGTTTATATTTCCGTAAGTAGGAAGATACACGGAATGTTCGGCATTCCCCATTGCCAGCCACATGATTCCTCCAAGTTCTGTAGGATATTTATCTTTTAGTTGAATTATGTGACATTCTGCTTGTCTTTCAGTTCCTATAGGACGTACTGTTTTGTTTTCGGGAAGATTTGCATCTATCTTAGTTCCTTCATATCTGTATCTTTGAAGTTCCATTAGATCTTTTAAAGATACTTTTTTATCCGGAGTTATAAATAAATCAAATACTTGTGAATCATAAGAAATATTTTTGCTTGGAGCCAACAAATTTTGTGCTCCCCAGAGTCTGTCTCTGTTTCCTTGCTCTAAAGGTTCTCCGTAGGATAGAGCAATATGAAATTTACCTTTATATTCTTTATAAAATCCGTGGTTTTTTGCAAATGTTAAAAGATCTTTTGAAGCAATTACATTTTTACTATCCTGCAAATTAACATATCCTAACATATAACAATTTGGAAATACCGCGGCAACGTTTTCAGGAAACTTTATTGCCGCATATCTGTGTCCTGAGAGAATTTCCATATACCAAACTTCATTTTTATCAGCTATCACAAGTATATTTCCTTCTGCAGAGCCCTGTTTTTCAACTATTGAAGCTACAAGTTTTATTCCCTCTTTAGCGGTTTTCACTCTTGGCAGTACTATTGTCGGAATATTAGCTTCTCTTAATCCGTTTTCAACTAATGGATCATATTTTAAGACAGTATCATTGGGACTTGCGGAAACGGTCGCATCGATGCATACTCCATATTCATTGGATCCCACTTCTGCATAAATACCGTCCTCTTCTATTTCAGAATCTGGTACTGCTGTATATTTATAAGATACTTTAGGCTGAGGATATTTAAAGCCGGTTACAGGGTCCTTAAATATGTCTGTTGACTTATATTCAGTCCTCGGATGTACAACGAACTGTTTTGTATGAGCGCTGTCTATATCCTCGGTTCTTCCTATAAGCGTGCTTCCGTCGGCAGAAACATCTTTTCCGATGATTGTTCCTGTGCAAGCCAGGACTTGTGTGGCGGAACTCAAAATCATGATACTTACCATAATAACTGCTGCTATTCTTTTTTTCATATTCTAACACACCCTTCTAATATTTTTAGATACCAGAGATAGTATAATATATCTTTTTTATATTCGCAATAACCCTACGTTGTCAGTATTCCCATAAATCTTTGAAATTGCTTTGACAGAATAAAATTATTAACTTTTGTTTTATAAAAATCGGTCAAAGAATTAATATTTATAATATAATTTTATATTTATAAATATCGATGCTAAAAAGTATGCATTATTCTTTGTAAAAAAATAATATTGAAAAAAATTCAAAATTGTTGTAAAATAGAATTGAAAATGTTTTCATTATATTAAAGTGATGAATAAATGGTGCTGCTTTGTTTATGTGATATGGTAAATAAAAAGACCATATCGGAGTAAATGAAAACCAGCGAATACAGGTAAGCCTGTTTTTCGCTGGTTTTTTGTTAAAAAATTTTTAGGGAGGGTTACAGTATGATATTTAATTTATCACCTATCTTTGGCTTAGTACCATTAGTTATTTATATCATTTTATCATTTAAGGATATTAATCCTGTATTAAATGTGGCAATAAGTGTTATATTAAGTGCTATTCTTACAAAACAGCCGTTTTCATCTTTTGGAGGAGTGTTAGCTGAGTCACTGGGATCATTCTTAGGTATGATAGGATTTATAATTATGTTAGGTTCAGGGCTTGGAGCAATTCTGCAAAAAACAGGTGTAGCCGAATATTTAGTTAAATCTCTTATGAAAAAAATAGGAGTCAACAATGAGAAAAAAGCGATATTGGCTACAATGATAAGTTCAATGGTTCTTGTATCACTTCTTGGTACATTAGCAGGAGCAAATGCAATTATAGCTCCTATCATAATCCCTTTGGTTGCAGTAATTGGCATAACTCCATCGACTGTTGCAACGATTTTTTTAGGGGCAGGCCTTACGGGAATGTTTGTAGGACCTTATACTCCGCAGGTAGTAACAATTATGGGACTTACGGGTTTAGGATACGGACAGTATATATTGGAAGTAGGGATTCCGCTGGCAATTCTTGTATTGGTGATAACGTATATATTTGCAAACAGAATTCAGAAAAAAACTAAAGGAATTTATGCCTATGAAAATGTGGAAAAAGCAGAAGAAAATTATGAAGCTAAGCAAGAAACCAAAAGAGCAACTTTGGCCTTTATTTTATCTATGATTGCATTAATAGTGTATGGCATAACCCTTCAAAGCGGGGCTTCATATGCAATCTTGGTTATTGTCTTATCGGCTATAATAACGGGATTGGTAGGGAAATTGAAGATTAATGATTTAATTGAGACGTTTATCAAAGGTTCTTCCCGTATGATGTGGCTGTTTATCATGTTTATATTATTCAACCCGTTTATCAACTTCATTGCCGAAGCAGGATCCTTTGAGGCTCTTGTTTCATTATTAAAGCCTCTTCTTAAGTCACAAAATAAAGTGATATTTTCTTTAGTAACTACTTTGACAGGTATTTTTGGAGTTGGTGGTGCTGCAACCGCAGACAATATAGTAATGAATAATATGTTTAAACTTCTTGTTAAGGATTTAAGCATATCACCTTCTTTGTGGGCATTGATACTTCTTGTATCGGGGCAGATTACATCATTTGCTTATCCTGAAGCGGATATGATTGGACAAATGGGACTTGCAAGATCAAAGGATATGAAAAATTTGGTTAAATATGGTATAACCGTAACAGCATGTTCGGTAATACTTGTTATGGTTAGAGCTTTGTTTGATTAAAGGAGAGGATTTAGATGCTGGAAAACAAGATAAGAGAATTTATTAAAAATCAAAAAGGAAATGTAGCCGTTGCAATAAAGGATTTAAAAACAGGGAAGGAAATAAAAATAAATGAAAATCTTGTATTCCCTTCTGCAAGCACAATTAAACTTTCAATAATGTCGGAACTTTTCAATAGAGTCAATGCAGGGTCATTAAATTTAAATGATAAGGTTGAATTGACTGAGAACATGAAAACCGGCGGAGACGGTATCCTTAAAGAGTTAGAATTAGGTCATAAATTTACATTAAAAGAAATAATGACATTGATGATTATAATAAGTGATAATATGGCTACTAACATATTAATTGATTTGTTAGGCATGGATAATATAAATAAGAGAATAAAAGATATGGGACTCAAAAATACAAGGCTTCAGAGAAAAATGATGGATTCTCAGGCTGCAAAGGAAGGCAGGGAGAACCTTACAACGGCTAATGATTTGTGTTTAATTTTAGAGCTTATATACAGAGGCGAGAACATAAATGAAGAATGCAGCCGTATGATGCTGGATATTCTAAAAAGGCAGCAGGTAAGGGGAAGACTGGACTTGTACTTGCCGGAAGATGTTATAATAGCCCATAAGACAGGGGATTTAGACTGCCTTGAACATGATGTGGGAATAGTATACCTTCCTCATAGGGAATATATAATATGTGTCCTTACCAATGAAACCGAAACCAATAAAGATGGGCGAGAGATAATAGGGAAAGTATCTAAAATGGTATACGATGAATTTTAGATGTTTAGCAATAAAATCAGTGATTGATGGATAAATCCATCAATCACTGATTTTATTATAGACAATTATATATGGTTATAGTAAAATAAAGTCAATATCATGAGAACCATTTTTTAATAAAATATATGTAAAGATAAATAAGGCGGTGCTTTAATATATGATTAAGGAAGATTATCTTATACGCATGATCAAAGATTTAATAAAAACCATTGCAAAATTCTTTTTCGGCAGCGATTCGGTTACTTATCAGTTGCCGGATGAGAGGGAATATACAGAAACGGATTATCTATATCAACAGTTGGTAGATATGATAAACCAGGGAGATATTAATGAAGCCGAGGATTTATTATATGAAAAACTTGATCCACAAAATAAAAAATATTTGGAATTAGGTTTAGATTTTTATTCAAAGTTAAATAACTTAACTGATGAATACCTGGCATCTCATAATTATAGCAGAGATGAAATTGAATTGGGGCTGAAGACGTTGGTAGAGAAGTTTGGAGATTCCGGACTGCTGACACTCTTTGAGAATTATTAACGTTCATATAAAAGGAAGGAATAAAATTTATTCCTTCCTTTTATACAGTTATATAGTTAACCTTCCATTATATTTTTAATTTTTTCGGCTACGGGCTTTCCGCCCACTTTGCATCCGTCTATAGATGCTTTTTCTTCCACGATAGCAGATGCCAATCCTTCACAGCCGGGATATCCGCATGCTCCGCAATTGACTCCCGGTAAACATTTCTTTATAGCTTCTATTCTCGGATCTATTTTTACTTCGAAGGCCTTTGATGCCAAGGACAACCCGATGCCAAATATAAGGCCCAAACTTCCCAATACTGCTACCGGCAATAATATTGTACTCATTTAAAATAACCTCCTATACTAATCCTTTAAATCCTAAAAATGCTATTGACATAAGTCCTGCGGTAATAAGGGCTATGGGGAAACCTTTAAGGCTTTCCGGGATTTCAGAAAGTTCCAGCTTCTCTCTTACAGATGCCATAAGTATCAAGGCAAAAGCAAATCCTACTGATGCGCCTATTGAATTAACTATTGTCTGTACTAAATTATAGCCTTCCTTAATATTTAATATTGCAACTCCTAAAACTATGCAATTAGTTGTTATCAAGGGAAGATAAACACCTAAGGCCTTGTATAATGTAGGACTTGTTTTTTTCATTACCATTTCAACAAATTGAACTAATGTAGCTATTACAAGTATAAAAACTATTGTCTGTAAATATTCCAATTTCAACGGATCTAAGATTAATTTTTGTATGAAATAAGTTATTATAGATGATAATGTTACTACAAATGTAACCGCAACTCCCATTCCCGTTGCCGTTTCCGTTTTATTTGATACACCTAAAAAGGGACATATTCCTAAAAAACGGGCTAGAACATAGTTGTTGACGAATATAGTACTTATCAATATTGTAAACAAATTCATAGAATTTCCCTCCTGTATATGATATTAAATATTGTAGGATTCTTCTTTATGTTTAACGTCTTTTTTATTTTCGTTTTTCTTTCTTATCAAATTAAAAATTCCTATTAGTGTTCCCAACAATATAAATGCTCCCGGCGGCATTATCAATATCAATGCAGGCTGAAACCCTTCTCCGAACAATGGTATCCCGAATATACTTCCGGCTCCCAATATTTCTCTTATACTTCCCAATATTACTAATGCTATTGTATATCCTATTCCCATTCCGAGACCGTCAACGATTGATTCTATTACTCCGTTTTTCGAGGCAAAAGTCTCTGCCCTTGCAAATATTATACAGTTTACTACTATTAATGGGATGAAAAGTCCCAATGCACTGTATATTGCCGGAGCAAAGGCTTTAAGAAACATATCGACCATAGTTACAAAAGTTGCTATTACTACGACGAAGGCGGGAATACGAACTTTATCGGGGATTACATTTCTCAACAAAGATATTACAAAGTTGGAACAAACCAATACCCCTGTAACGGACAATCCCATTGACAATCCGTTCAATGCACTTGTAGTTATAGCCAAGGTAGCACACATTCCGATAAGTTGCACGAATATCGGATTTTCCTTTATTACTCCATTGTAAAATATATTTGATAATCTCAAACTGTACACCTCCTTAAAGAATCATTCTGCAAATTTTGAATTGAATGTATCTATTGCTGTATTTGCACCTTTCACTACTGCCTTTGAAGTAACGGTAGCGCTTGTTATTCCCTGCACTTCATTGTCAGATGTGGGCTGAGTTTTTACTACGACTAACTCTTTATCTGTAGGTTTATCTTTAAATCTGTTTTGAAATTCGGGTTTGGTCGAATTGGCTCCAAGACCCGGAGTCTCTTCATGATTTAATATTTTTATTCCGGTTATTTTTCCCTCAGAGGATATACCTGTTATCATCTCTATTTTTCCGCCGTATCCTGAAACTGAAACTTTAAAGGTGTATCCTGCCAAACTTCCGTCTTCTTTTCTTCCTTCAAATATTTCTAATATTTCAGGATTTTTTTCTGTTATTTCCTTTAATTTATTATTCTCTATGGATTTAAAGGTTTCTCCCTGAGGAAGAGCTTCTTGCCTTGCCGTATCGTTAGCCAATTTGTCGGCTTCCGCTATTTTTGCCGATGTAATATTATTACTTATTGCAAGGACTATAGCACTTATTGCTGTTATCAAAAAAAGCGATATTCCAAGTTTCAACGTTTCTTTCATCCGTTAACCCTCCCAAAAACTTTAGGATTTGTAAATTTTTCAATCAATGGGGTAGCTATATTCATAAGTAATATGGAATAAGACACACCCTCGGGATATCCGCCTTTAGTTCTGATTAAAGCTGTTAGAAATCCTGCTCCTATTCCGAATACAATACGTCCTATAGGAGTAACAGGCGATGAAACATAATCCGTTGCCATATAAAAAGCTCCTAAAATTAGTCCGCCCCCGAGAATATGATATGGTATCATTTGACTTTCTACTCCAAATAACAGAAGGAATACAGCAGTGCTTAATATATATGATGCTGGTATCCTCCAATCGATTACTTTTTTTATCAATAAATATATAGCTCCTATAAGAAGTAAAATAGCCGATGTTTCTCCTAAGCAGCCTCCGGTATTCCCGAGAAACATATCCATCAATTTGGGAAGGGCATTTCCTGCTTCCTTCACTGTAGCCGACGCTGTTACATCAGCTGCTCCGTATTTCATTATCGCCAATGGAGTTGCCGAAGCAATTCCATCTGCAGAACCGGGCGATACAAAGTTAGTCATAATATTAGGCCAAGATGTTAAGAGCATTGCTCTTGCT
Source organism: Sporanaerobacter sp. PP17-6a (assembly GCF_900095615.1). NCBI lineage: Bacteria > Bacillati > Bacillota > Tissierellia > Tissierellales > Sporanaerobacteraceae > Sporanaerobacter > Sporanaerobacter sp. PP17-6a. Next base: position 197,500 of record NZ_FMIF01000001.1, read on the forward strand.
GCTAATGCAGGATTCATAAAGTTTGAACCCAAACCGCCAAAGAATTGTTTTACTATTATAATTGCAAATCCGGAACCTATAAAAGGTATCCACCATGGTGCCGTTGAAGGCAAATTAAATGCAATAAGCAATCCTGTAACAATTGCACTGCAATCATTTATGGTAATTGGTTTTTTAGCTATCTTTTGATAGAATGCTTCAAAGAATACCGACGAAATTACTGATACGGTTATTATTTTGAGGGCTCCTAATCCAAAATAATATATACTTCCTATTGCTGCTGGGAACAGTGCTATTATTACATCCAACATTGTCTTTTGAACCGTATTTTTGGACAATATGTGTGGAGATGATGTCACTGTAAGTTCATTTTTAAAAATATTGTCCATTTCTAATTCCTCCCATCATTTCTTGCTTTTTTTCTTTTTCCGGTAATTACTTTTTTTGCTAATCTTATTGACTCTACTAAATGTATCTTTGACGGACATACATAAGAACACAATCCGCATTCAATACAATCTAAGGCATGATATTCATCTGCCTTGTCATATTGCTTTTTTAATGAATACTTGCTTATATAAATGGGCTGCAATCTTACGGGACAAACTTCCAAGCATTTTCCGCATTTTATGCAAGGCAAAACCTCTTGCGGTTTAGATTCTTCTTCGGTTAAAACTAATATTCCGGAAGTTCCCTTTATTACAGGAACGTCATCGGTAACTTGGGCTATTCCCATCATAGGACCTCCCATTATTATTTTCCCCGGGTTTTTATTGTAACCTCCGCATTGATTTATAACGTCTTTAAAAGATGTTCCTATTTTTACTATAAGATTTTGAGGTTGCTTAACTCCATTTCCCGTTACCGTTATTATCCTCTCATAAAGTGGCTTACCTTCAAGAATTGCTTCGGCTATGGCGTTTGATGTTCCGGCATTATTCACTATTACACCCACATCCATTGGCAGTCCTCCGGAAGGTACTTTTCTACCTGTAATTACATTTATAAGCCTTTTTTCATCTCCTTGAGGATATTTGGTTTTTAAAAGTACTACCTCAATATTTTCTTCTTTTTCACAGGTTTTTTTAATGGATTTTATTGCTTCTGTCTTATTGTCTTCTATTCCGATATATCCTCTTTTGACTCCCAATACTTTCATTATTGCTTTTAATCCAAAGACTACATTTTCGGGTTTTTCAATCATCAATCTGGCATCAGATGTGAGGAAGGATTCACATTCCGATCCATTTAAGATAACTGTATCTATTTTTTTGTCCGGAGGAGGAGATAATTTTACATGAGTGGGAAATCCGGCTCCACCCATACCTGTTATTCCGGCTTTTCTGATTATATCCAATATCTCCTTTGGAGTCATATTTTCAAGAGAAGCATTAGAAACTATCTTTCCTTCTGATTCCTTTGTGCCATCATTTTCAATTATTATAGATTTTACTTTGTTTCCCGTTGGAGTTAATTTTGTTTCAATTCCTGCAACTGTACCTGAAATACTTGAATGTACAACTGCAGAAACAAATTCCTGTGAACTGCCTATAACTTGTCCCGCTTTAACTTTCTCTCCTATTTTTACTAAAGGTTCACAAGGAGCACCTATATGTTGCTGAAGGGGGATAACTACAAAATTTGGTTCCTTTGCTCTTTTTAAGGGGAGTAATTCTGTTTGTTCCTTGAAAGGAGGTATATGAATTCCGCCCTTAAAGGTTCGATTTTTTAGTTCCACATTTTCCACCTCTTTATTCATATTACAATTGAATTAAATAATAAAAGTTTCTTAAATATTTTGATCATATATTACTTAATTAGATAAATTATAGTAAAATAATTCACTAACGTCTTAATTATACCATATATTTTGCCATTTTGTATAAAATATCTAAATAGTCAAAGATAGTGCATAATAATTAAGTTATTTGTTGTTTGAGACGATTATTTTTGTGGGAATATTTATAAAGATGTTTTGAGGTGATTAAATGAAGATGATAAGGGTAATAAAAATAACTGATGGAGAATGAATTCCATCCGGGACAATAAGAGAGGGGAGAGAAAATGAAAAAATTTATATCATTAAGTTTAATTTTAGCATTATTAGTTTTTTCCGGATGTTCTAAGGTTACCGATAATCAAGCTGCGAATACCAATAAAGAAAGCAGCAGTACACAGGAATTAAAAGATGGCGATTATTTGATCAAAATGCCCGCTAATGATCATGGAATTTATTCCTTGTCTACCATGAAAGTTGAAAATGGGAAAATAACCGACTTTGATTATAATGAATATTTTTCTCAGACAGGAGAGGCTAAAAATGAAAATAATTATGAATACAAGGAAGGTTTGGAGGTAATTAAAAATTTAAATCAGCAGTTTACAGATAAGAAAAATTTAGATAATATTGATTATGATGCAGTATCAGGTGCTACAAGTACAAAAAGTAGTTTTAAAGATACGGTAGGAAAATTGTTGGAAAAAGCTGAAAAGGGAGAAACATATAGTCCTGTTTATAAAGACGGAGTTTATGAGGCAAAGGCTTCTGAACCAAATCACGGATGGCTTTCACAGATCAAGATTGTAGTCAAAAATGGGACTGTTACCGGGGTTGATTTTCATGATGTTGCCGTAGAAGATATGGATGGAACGAAGGCTGTATTAGATAAGGACGGGAAACCTGTAGTCGGGGATGATAATAAGCAGAAAACCGAGACTGTTAAAATTAAGAAAGGAGATATAAAATCTACGGAAAATTATGAGCATCTTCCTGCATTTGATACTATTACGGAATTTCAAAAACAGATAATTTATAATGATGGGGTAGAAAATTTAAAACTTGATGCAGTATCAGGTGCTACAAGTACAAGAGATACAATGATTGAATTAGCAAAAGAAGCTTTGAAACAGGCCAAATAATATTATGAGGTCCTGACTATAAGTTAGGGCCTTTTTTCAATAAATAGTGAGAAAGGGAATCAATATGAATAAAAAATATTTATTAGAATTATCTATAATTATACTTTCTTTTTCTTTGATATTTACGGGCTGCCATAAGGAAGAGAACAAGAGTATAGAAAAAACGGAATTTATGATGGATACTGTTATGACCATTAAGATATATGATAAGAAAGATGAAAAAACATTAGATAATGCATTTAAAAGGATAGCCGAAATTGAAAACAGGATGAGCAATACAATAAAGACGAGCGATATAACTAAGGTAAACAATAATGCGGGAATAGTACCTGTAAAAGTACATAATGATGTATACTATGTGTTGAAAAAAGCGAAATATTATGCCGAACTATCAAATGGTGCTTATGAACCAACAATAGGGCCCTTGGTTGATTTGTGGAACATAAACGGAGAAGGAAAGATAGAAAGAAGCAGTATACCTGATAAAAAGGATATTGAAATTGCCAGGGAGAAGGTAGATTATAAAAAACTTGAGCTTCTTGATAATAATCAGGTATTTTTAAAAGATAAAGGAATGAAATTGGATCTGGGAGGTATAGTTAAAGGTTATGCGGCAGACGAAGTTAAAAAAATACTTGAGGACAATGGTGTAAAAAAGGCTATAATAGATTTGGGAGGAAACATATATGCTGTGGGAAATAAGGGGAAAAATACTAAATGGAAGATAGGATTACAAAATCCCTTTGGGGAAACAGGAAGTTATGCAGGGATAGTTCAGGTAGAAGACAGCTCTGTGGTTACTTCGGGAGATTATGAAAGGTATTTTATAGTAGACGGAGTCAAATATCATCATATTATTGATGCCAAAACAGGGTACCCTGTAAACAATGAGCTTACATCGGTAAGCATTATATCAAATAAATCCATAGATTGCGATGCCCTTTCAACGACTATTTTTGTTTTGGGAACAGAAAAGGGAAAGAAATTTTTGAATAATTTCAAAGAGGTTGAATGTATTTTTATTAAAAAGGATAAAGAAATAATCTTACCTAAAAAACTTTCTAAACTTTTTTCTGTAGAAAATAAGGATTTTAAGTTAATTAAAGAAGAATATTAATCTGTAGTAAAGCGGAATCTTATAATTAAATATAAGATATAATATTGGATTGGAAGCGGGGGAAATGTATAATGAAAATTTTAGAACTTGAATGTTTAAATGAATCTCAAGTAAAGGATATCAGAAACCTTGAACGTATTTGTCAACAATACGAAAAATTGAAGGGAGACTTATTTTTAGCAAATGAAATAAATTTTAATCATGAAATAAAATGTTTTTATTTATTATACGATGAGGATAGATTGATAAGTTGTTTAACTATGTTTGTTCCGACTTCCAAAGAAGCGGAGATATCTGCATATACCTTGCCTTCTCATAGAGGGAAGGGATATTTTGATACTTTGTTGAATAGAGCTATCGAAGAATTAAAATTATATTCAATTTCCGAGATACTTTTTGTTGAGGAGCCGAATGGCAATGATGCAAAGGGCGTTTTGAAAAAATTAAATGCTAAATATGAGTATTCGGAATATCTGATGGTATATAATCGAGAGTTCTTTAAAAACCAAAATACCAAATTAACTTTGCAGCCAATTCCCCAAGAAAAAATAGAAGATATGATATCTTTGAATACGGACATATTCGGAGGCAGTTTTGAGGATGAAAAAAGTATGATAATCAACTCAATAAATTCCCCTAAAATAATTTCCTATATGGCAATCTTAGGGGATGAAATTATTGGGACTTGTAATGTCAACTTAGAAGAGGAAGCTTCCATATTTGGATTGGGGATTTCTCAAAGATATCAAGGCAAAGGATACGGGAAAGAGATGCTTAATCTGTTACTGAAGATACTTATAAATATGGGTATTAAAGATATAACTCTCGAAGTCGACAGTAATAACGGCAGAGCATATAATCTTTACATTAAAAGTGGATTTAAAATTAAAACCCGGTTTGATTATTACAGATATTCATAAAATGTTGTTTTTGATATAATTTACATTTAATTTATTTTTGCAAAAATTCTAAAAAGATATAGTTAAACAATTCGCGTTCATCATAAAAAATTCCGTGACCGCTATGTTGGAAAGGATATAATTGGGAACCTATTATTCCTTTGCTTAATATAAGGGCAAAATAATTGTTTTTTTGCTTTTAGGATCTAAATCATGAATTGCAATTCTTACATTTTTTTCAACTTCTATATAATGTACGGGTTAACCACTTCCTTTAATGATATTTAATATTATTTTATATTTGAATATTAAAAATGTTACTTTAAATAATTCCTGACATACAGATGTCAAGAATTGTTTGATATAATTGAAGTAAATACTATATAATCAGGCATTTCACGAAAGACGTATATATTGTTGAAAGGGGAGATATAAATATGGCTGTTGAAAAGTTGGATTACAAAAGGGAATACAAAGATTTATACTTACCAAAGGAAAAACCGGTTTTGGTCAATATACCTTCCATGAATTTTATCATGGTTGACGGAAAGGGAGAACCGAAAGATCAAGAATATCAGGAGGGTATTAAAATTCTGTATTCTCTTACTTTTACTATTAAAATGAGCGGAAAACAGAAAAAAGGATATTTTGAATATGTGGTACCGCCTCTTGAAGGGTTATGGTGGTGTGATGGAGGAAAATTGGATTGGAACAAGCCAAAGTCTCAATGGTTATGGACTTCAATGATACGTCAGCCGGAATTTGTAACTCAAGAAATATTTGAATGGGCTCTTGAGGAATGTAAAAGAAAGAAACCATCTATAGATGTTTCTAAGGCAAGATTCGAAACATTTACAGAGGGATTGTGTGTACAAGCGATGCATATCGGAGCATATGATGACGAGAACCGTACTATTGATAAAATCTCTGAGTTTATTATCGATAATCAACTTAGAGATATAACGGATGATATCCATAAACATCATGAAATATATATATCTGATCCGAGAAGGACTAAGGTTGAAAAATTAAAAACGGTTTTGCGTTTCCCCGTAGAAAAGTATGTTAAATAATTCAAGTATGAGTTATATAAAAATGTAAAGAAGGTATAAATTATGTATGAAATCATTCCAATTTGTGATGAATTAAGAAAAGATGTGGTTGATTTTATATCCGATAATTGGGGTTCACCAATAATAGTTTCAAAAGGCAAAGTACATTTTGCAGATATCTTGGAAGGTTATGTAGCCGTTGAAAACGGGAAAATAGATGGTGTGATAACTTACAGTATTGAAAATGGTGAATGCGAGATAGTGTCTCTTGATAGTTTAGTGGAAAACCAAGGTATAGGATCAAATTTAATTAATAAGGTAATCGAAAAAGCTAAAGAAAATAAATGCAGGAGGGTCTGGCTTATAACGACTAATGATAATACTAAGGCCATAAGATACTACCAGAAAAGAGGCTTTTATATGGAAGAAATACATATAAACGCAATACAGAGATCAAGGAAACTCAAACCTCAAATACCATTATACGGTTTTGATAATATCCCTATTCTTCATGAAATTGAATTTGAGAAGATTATTTAAAAAATATTAAAGGCTGTTACATAACGAACCAAATAGTTCCGGGTGTAACAGTTTTTTTAATTGAAAGCTCTTTTACGAAGATAGAGAATAAAAGTGGTTGTATATTTAATATAAATGTGATAAAATATTAATAATTTCGTAATAAAATTTTAACAGAACCTTAACAAACTGCTTTTTATATAAAAAAATGAATATATGATGTATAAAATTAAATTCAAACCAGATATTGGCATTAATATTATGCGAAATTGTTCATATTGTTATTTGACAATGTATATATGTTTATTGTATTATTAAAATAATTTCCAAATATGAAAATAAATTAAAAATAATAAAGGGTTTATATGGTTTTATTATTAATTTAAATGGTGGGTCAAGGATAACGAAAATACAGAAAATACTGAATTCTGCGTAAAATTAGTCTTTTCTTAACAATGGAATTATAAAATGTGGAATTCGTGTATTATAAATGGGTTTAACTAAATAGTGAGGGGGAGTATAAATGTTTAAAAGAGTATTGTTAATTGGTTTAAGCATTGTTATGGTATTTGGATTAATAGCATGCTCTAAATCAGAAACACCACCGGCTGGTTCCACAGATGGTGAAGAAAGTAAAATGCATATTGGTATCGTTACCGGAACAGTATCTCAAGGTGAGGATGAGCTTCGTGGTGCTGAAGCCATGATTGAAAAGTATGGAGATGCTGATTCGGGAGGAATGATAAAGCATGTTACCTATCCTGATAATTTTATGCAAGAGCAGGAAACTACTATTGCGCAGATTGTAGGTCTTTCCGATGATCCTGATATGAAAGCAATTGTAGTAAATCAAGCTGTTCCCGGAACTGTTGCGGCTTTTCAGCAGATTCGTGAGAAGAGACCTGATATATTGCTTTTAGCGAATTCTTCTCAAGAAGATACAGCGATGATTGAAGGGGCTGCAGATTTGGTTGTTGACCCTGACAACATAAATCGTGGGTATCTTATAGTTCTTGCCGCTAAGAAAATGGGTGCAAAGACTTTTGTACACATTTCCTTTCCAAGACATATGAGTATAGAACTATTGTCAGTAAGAAGAAATATCATGGAACAAGCTTGTAAAGACTTAGGATTAAAGTTTGTATTTGAAACAGCTCCGGACCCAATGAGTGACGTTGGAATTCCAGGCGCACAACAGTTTATTCTTGAAAAGATGCCTGCATGGGTTGAAAAATATGGCAAGGATACCGCCTTCTTCTGTACAAATGATGCTCAGACAGAGCCGTTGTTAAAGAGGGTTGCAGAACTGGGAGCCATATTTGTTGAACCTGACCTTCCTTCACCGATAATGGGATATCCGGGAGCGTTTGGCATTGATCTGAAGGAAGAAGCGGGAGATTGGCCTGCTATTCTTAAAAAAGTCGAGGACGTTGTAGTTGAAAAAGGCGGAGCTAAAAGAATGGGGACATGGGCTTACTCCTATGGATATACAGCTACGGAAGCTTTAGTTGAATATGGTAAAAATGTAGTGGAGGGTACAATGGAGAAAGGTTCTCTTGAAGATGTACTCGATGCTTTCAGAGAATATACTCCCGGAGCTGATTGGAATGGTTCCCTGTACTATGATCGTGTTAACAAAGAAGATATTAAAAACCATGTGCTTGTTTATCAAGACACCTATGTATTTGGCCAAGGATATTTAGGAAATAGTAAAGAAGTTGTTCCTGAAAAATATAAGGATATAAAATAATATTTAGAAACGGTCCTTTAGGACCGTTTCTAAATATTATTATAACAAAAAAGGCTTCTATCGAAGCATTAATAAACTAAGGAAGCCTTTTTTAAAACTCATTTATAAAACTTTCCTATGGGTTATAAAATAATATTATTTATATTCAAAGATGAGGTGAATCTATTGTCTATGAAAGATGAGTTACTTCGATTAGAAAATGTCGGAAAAGATTTTAACGGAAACCAAGTATTGAAAGATGTAAGCTTTACCCTTGAAGAAGGAAAAATATTAGGTCTTGTTGGAGAAAATGGTGCCGGGAAATCTACCTTAATGAATATACTCTTTGGCATGAATGTAATTGCTGAAACCGGCGGCTATGAAGGTAATATATATCTTAATGGAGAAAAAGTTGAATTTGATAATCCCGTTGAAGCACTGAATGCGGGAATAGGTATGGTACATCAGGAATTTTCTTTGATTCCCGGGTTTACAGTTGCAGAAAATGTATTGCTTAATATGGAAATAACCAAAAGCAGTGTAATTTCCAAAATTTTGGGGAAGAGACTTGAAACCGTAGATTTACCCAAAATTCGAAAAAGTGCAGCGAGTGTTATAGATACGTTGGGAGTTCAATTGGGCACAGATACTTTAGTTTCTGAGGTACCTGTCGGTTATAAGCAATTTATAGAAATAGCTCGTGAAATCAGAAGAGAGAAAGTTAAGCTTATTATTTTAGATGAACCGACTGCTGTTTTAACAGAATCGGAAGCTGAAATTCTTCTCAAATCTATGCGAAGATTGGCTGATTCGGGTGTTTCCATTATATTTATATCTCACCGGCTTCGTGAAATAACATCCATTTGTGATAGTATTGTTGTATTAAGAGATGGTGCGGTGGTGGTGGAAAGGCCTACGAAAGATGTTAGCGTGCATCAGATTGCCAAATGGATGGTCGGTAGAGACGTTGATAAAGAAGAAAATAAAGCTGTTAAATCTTTTAATACTATTAATAAAGAAGATGTTATCTTTGAAACAAAGAACCTTTGGGTGGATATGCCTGGAGAAGTAGTAAAGGATTTATCCTTGAAGGTTTACAGAGGAGAAATTCTTGGTATTGGAGGACTGGCCGGGCAGGGAAAGTTGGGAATTCCTAACGGAATAATGGGACTTTTCGAAGCCGGCGGAGAGATTTATTTTGAAAATAAACCAATCCCTCTGAACAATACATTTGAAGTTCTTAAAAATGGTTTAGCTTTTGTTTCTGAAGATCGCCGAGGAGTAGGTTTGCTTTTGGACGAGCCTATCGATTGGAATATCGGGTTTAATGCAATGCAGGTTCATAATAGGTTTATTAAGAGTTATTTAGGCGGAATTATTAAATGGAGAGACGATAAGGCTATGAGAAAATGTGCACAGGATTATATTAAAGCATTGGAAATTAAATGTACCGGCGAACGTCAGTTAGCACGAAATCTTTCAGGAGGTAACCAACAAAAAGTTTGCCTTGCCAAAGCTTTTGCTATGAATCCCAAATTATTGTTTGTATCCGAACCTACTCGCGGTATTGATGTTGGAGCAAAAGAATTGGTTCTGGATGCCCTAAGAAAATATAATAAAGAAAATGGAACGACTATAGTTATAGTTTCTTCTGAATTAGAAGAGCTTCGCTCTATAAGCGATAGGGTTGTTGTCGTTTGTGAAGGAAAAGTATTTGGAATTTTGCCGCCTGATGCTGATGCAACTGATTTTGGACTCTTAATGTCCGGAGAATGTCAGATTAATGAAGAAGGTGAAAAAGTATGGTTGCGATAAAGGAATTCGTAAAAAAATTTGGATGGCCCCGCATTATTATTGCACTTTTTTTACTGTCTTTGTTTGTTATCGCTCCATTTTTTGGAGTAAGGGTTGATACTTCTTTCAATGATGTTATTACGAATTAATAAGAATTAAAGAAGAGCCTAACAAAGAAGTTGATACTTCTTTCAATGATGTTATTACGCGTTTTGGTATGAATGCAATTATGGTTTTGTCTATGGTTCCTATGATTCAATCAGGGTGTGGACTGAATTTTGGTATTCCCGTGGGATTAATAGCCGGAATGATTGGAGCTGTAGTCAGCCTTGAACTTAATCTCGCAGGTTTTGCAGGAATATTAATGGCCTTTCTTATAGGAATAGCTATTGCGGCTGTTTTCGGATTTTTTTATGGATTGCTTTTAAACCGTGTTAAAGGTGATGAGATGATTATAGCCACTTATGTAGGATTTTCTTTCGTATTTTTTATGAATATGATGTGGCTGGTTCTTCCCTTCAGAAATCCCGCGAGTGTTCAAGGATTTAAGGGGGAAGGTCTTCGTGTAACAATTAGTGTTGAGAACTACTGGTTTCATCAGATTAGCAATTTTTTGAAAATTGATATTTCAAATTATTTAACTATACCTACAGGTATGATTTTAATTTTTGCTGTTATGTCTTTAATCGTATGGGGATTTTTCAAAACTAAGACCGGTACTGCCATCACTGCAGTCGGGTCTAATCCGGATTATGCAAGGGCCTCCGGGATAAGTATTGATAAAATGCGTATTATATCTGTTATGCTTTCAACTATGATAGCGGCTGTTGGAATGATTGTCTATGAACAGAGTTTTGGATTTATACAAATGTATAATTCTCCGCTGGCTTTTTCATTTCCGTCAGTTGCTGCAGTTCTCCTGGGGGGAGCTTCTGTTAATAAGGCGTCAATTGGTAACGTGATTATCGGAACACTTCTGTTTCAAGGTATTTTAACAATGACTCCGTCAGTAATCAACAGTGCCATTAACATTGATATATCCGAAATTATCAGGATAATAGTTTCTAATGGAATGATAGTATATGCGTTGACTCGAAAGGGGAGGAGGTAAATTATGAACTATGATAAAAGAAAAATGGGCCGACTGCTTACCGGCAGCGCTGTTCCGGTACTGTTTTTGGTCATCAGTATAATAGCAATTCCGCTTTCGCAGTTTTCCGGAATTTATTTGGCAGACCAGATTGTAACACGATTAGTGAGGAATTCCTTCTTAGTTTTATCGTTGCTCCTTCCTATAATGGCAGGGATGGGTATAAATTTTGGAATGACTTTAGGAGCTATGGCAGGACAGATTGGACTGATATTTATAAATGACTGGGGTGTAGGAGGTGCTTGGGGCCTTATGTTGGCGGCTCTTGTTTCGACGCCCATAGCCATTGTTCTTGGGTATTTTGGAGGAGTAGTATTAAATAGGGCTAAAGGAAGAGAAATGATTACTTCCATGATGTTGGGACTTTTTATTTCGGGGATTTATCAGTTCTTCCTTTTGTATGTATGCGGCTCTTTAATCAATTTCAAAAATCCCGGCATGCTGCTCTCAAGAGGATATGGCGTGCGTAATGCTTTAAATTTAGCTACGGCTAAGGGTTTTGATAATTTGTGGATGATACGCATAGGAAGTGCAAGTGAAGGCGTGAATATACCTCTCGGGACTTTTATGATTATCGGCTTGCTTTGTCTCTTTACCTTCTGGTTTAGAAAAACGAAGCTTGGTCATGATATGAGAGCAGTAGGATTGGAAATGAATGTTTCTGATTCTGCCGGCATCAATGTAGAAAAAACGCGTATTCAATCAATAGTAATTTCAACGGTTCTTGCTTGTTACGGACAAATTATTTATCTTCAGAACATTGGGACTTTAAACACATATAATGGAGCGGATCAGGCAGCTCTTTTTGCGGCAGCTTCTCTTTTAGTAGGAGGCGCGACTGTTGCCAGAGCTACTATTCCAAATGCTATTATTGGTACGATTTTGTTTCATTTGATGTTTATTGTTATGCCGATGGCAGGTAAGTATATTACCGGTCAGGCAATGATAGGAGAGTACTTCCGAATGTTTATATCTTACGGCGTTGTTACCACAGCATTAATACTCCATTCATGGAAACGCCAAAAGGATAAGGATATGGATCGACGCATGCTGAGATTGGATACCGGCGGCAAGAATAATGTTAAATAAAAATTTTTGAATCATGTAGGGGGAAATCTATTTTCCTCCTTTTGATTTGTGTTATGAAAAATTGTTGAAAAAATCTTTAAGTTATTATATTATATATGGTGTAGATGATTATAGTATATAAGACGATTATGTAAGGTGATGTTATGTCTGATAATACGGTTTATATTATAGGTGAATCCAGGACAAATATGGATAATGCCATTAGTGTAATATATCATTCATTTTATATGGCCTATGAAGTGAACGTAGAAACTGATGAGATAGTAGATGTAGGATGTACCCATACTCTTAGTATCACTGAAAATTTTATAAGGGGAATTTTTATTGGAAAAAGATTAAATGAATACGATGACGATATAGAACAGGAATTGAAAAAACGCTATCATGGCACATCCCAGAAAGCAATTTTGGTTTCCTATAAGGATGCGTTAAAAAAATACCAGGAAGTAAAACAAAAATATTATAAGTAAAATATTAAAAGGAAAAGCTGCTTTGTTTATGTGATATAGCACAACTATATCGGAGTAAATGAAAACCAGCGAAAAACGAAAAGATTTGTTTTTCGCTGGTTTTTTGTATAATTATCAGGGTTATAAATTTAATATTATGGGGGTAATGAATATGAAAATTACAAATATTAGGGTGGCAGAAATTTCAGTTCCTCTTAAAGTGCCTTTTAAGACTGCGTTAAGAACTGTAACCAGTATAGAAGATATAATTGTAGAGGTTCATACGGATACAGGCAATATAGGATACGGAGAAGCTCCTCCTACGGCAGTTATAACCGGAGATACTAAAGGTTCCATAGTAGGAGCTATAAATGATTATATTTCAAAATCAATAATGGGAATGGATATAGAAAACATTGAAGGGATAATGAAGAAAATTGATCGATCTATAGTAAAAAATACAAGCGCCAAGGCAGCCGTAGATATAGCGTTATATGATTTGTACGGTCAATTGTATAATGCTCCTCTCTATAAATTATTAGGAGGGCATAGAAAAGAAATAACTACGGATATAACTATAAGTGTGAATGAACCGGAAGAAATGGCCAAAGACAGCTTGGACGCTATTAAAAGAGGATTTAAAACTTTAAAAATAAAGGTAGGGAAGGATCCTCTGATTGATATAGAGAGAATGAAAACTATAAGAAAGGCAGTAGGCTATGATATAAAACTTAGAATAGATGCTAACCAAGGCTGGAAACCAAAAGAAGCCGTAAGGGTTTTAAGAAAAATGGAAGATGAAGGTCTGGAAATTGAATTTGTGGAACAACCTGTAGAGGCTCATGATGTAGAGGGGTTAAAATTTGTAAGGGATAATGTTTCTATACCTGTTTTGGCAGATGAAAGCGTATTTTCCCCGAAAGATGCTTTATATATACTTCAACAGGGAGCGGCAGATCTTATAAACATTAAACTTATGAAAACAGGGGGACTTCATGATGCACTTAAAATTTGCTCTATTGCGGAAATATACGGAACGGAATGTATGATTGGATGTATGCTGGAATCAAAGGTAAGTGTAAATGCCGCAGTACATCTGGCAGCAGCCAAAAGTGTTATTACAAAAATAGATTTAGACGGTCCTTTCCTTTGCAGTGAAGATACCATAGAAGGTGGGTCAACTTTTGAAGAATCCAAGATTACCTTAAATGATGAACCTGGTCTTGGAATTAAAAAAATAAATGGGTTAAAGTATTTAGACTGATTTAGCAGAAAAAACTTTTGGGTTATAACAAAATATGATATGAAATACATTGTATTTCATATCATATTTTCATTATCTATTAGTTATAGGCAGTTTTTCCTATGGTTTCTAAAAAAGCCTCTATCCTTACTCTTAATTGTTCAATATCCGAATCGGAATAATCGGTTTCAATTTGTATAAAAGGAAGGTTCAGTTTTTCTTTAACAAAATTTTTAACAGTAAAGGACTCAATATTGTAAGTATGACAGGCCTGCCATGTCAAATCCACAACTCCATCGACTTTATATTCTTCGGACAATCTTTCAATTAAATCAAGCCTTCCGTTGTTTGGCGTCATGCAAGAACATGGGGTAGACAAGTATTTTTCCGCCAAGGCCTCTATAGGATCTTTTTGTTCATCAACTAATGTATCCAAGCCCTTATATCCTGAACAGTTTTCAAGAGCTACTACACTGGTACCCGACTCTTCAAGAATTTTTAAAACTTTTTCAGATCCGTTCCCTATAGGGCAACCTGTCAGAAGAATTCTAACAGCATTTTCGTCAAAAGCATAAATCCCTTTTTCCATGAGTTCTTCAACTTCGACAATTAGGCCTTCTATTAATTCAATTCCCGATTCCTTATCTATATTAAATCCCTTTATCCATTGAGACAGCATCATATCCGTTCCCGTCATTGGCGCCGGTTTATGAGCATTTAAATGATGAAGCTTCTTCATTGCTTTTCTTTCTCTGTTCATCAATTTTATAGCAGATCTCAATTTTTCATCCGTGATTTCTACATTGAATTGTTCTTCCAAATAATTTCTCAAATGTATCATTTCTTTTTTCCAAAGTTCAAAAGCATCTTCCCCTTGAGCTGTCTGCGGTAAATTCATTATATACATTGGTTTTAATTTTGACATTAATTCATACATTTTCTTTTTCCCGTCACAAGTCGTTTCTGCTATTAGTACATCTGAAAAATGAAAATAAGGGCATTTATCTGTAATAGCAAAACCATAGCTGGATTTAATCAAAGGACATAGGTTTCTTGGCAGTTCTCTTTCCGCATCTTCAATGGGTTCTTGTTTTGTACCGCAGAGGCTGACCGTAATTGCATCAGCCGCAAGGGCAATTTCCTGAGGCGAAAATATACAATAAGTTCCCACTATTTTTTTACCTGCCTCACTTGCTTCTTTTACTTTTACTGCGTTAATACCTCTTAAAGCCTCAATTTGTTCCATAAGTTTCGGTTTCATATTATTATCCCCCTTATATAATTGTATAAGCAAAGATGTTTTTTAAAATGATACAGCTATTACTATAGTAGAATACTTTCATTAATTTATCAATCATTAAATAACCTCAGCACTTTCAAATTGAGAATTATAAATGCTGGTGTAGAATCCGTTGGCCTTTAATAGCTGTTCATGAGTACCTTGTTCCACAATATCACCGTTATTCATTACCAAAATCAAATCCGCGTCCCTAATCGTTGACAGTCTATGGGCAATAGCAAATGTAGTCCTGCCCTTCATGAGATTTTGCATTGCTTTTTGAATCCTCAGTTCTGTACGAGTATCTACCGAACTGGTTGCCTCATCCAAGATTAAAATTTCAGGGTTTGCCAGGATAGCACGAGCTATAGTTAACAATTGTTTCTGACCTTGAGAAATATTGGTTGATTCCTCGTTAAGCACCATATTATAACCTTCTGGCAAGGTTTGTATAAAATGATGGACATAGGCAGCTTTAGCGGCAGCAATTACTTCTTCGTCGGTAGCATCTAATCTTCCGTAACGGATATTATCCATTATTGTGCCGTTAAACAACCAGGTATCCTGTAATACCATGCCAAACATTTTACGAAGATCCCTTCTGTTAAAGTCCTTTATATTATGGCCGTCTACTAAAATAGCCCCATTGTTCACATCATAAAACCGCATAAGGAGTTTCACTATTGTAGTTTTTCCGGCGCCTGTAGGACCAACAATTGCAATAGTCTGCCCGTCTTTTATATTAGCATTGAAGTTGTTGATAATAGTACGATCCGGTGTATATCCGAAGTTGACGTTTTTAAATTCCACATTTCCTTTCAGCCCGTTAATTGATACAGGATTAGGAACTGTCTGTACCTCTTCTTTTTCGGATAAAAATTCAAATATTCTTTCTGCAGAGGCAACTGCCGATTGTAACATATTTGATACCTGAGCAATTTGTCCGATAGGCATTGTGAAACTTCTGGTATATTGAATAAAGGATTGGATATTACCTACTGTAATAGTTCCCTTAATTGCTAAATATCCTCCAAGAATTGATACTCCCACATATCCGATATTACCTACAAAAGACATGATTGGCTGCATTATTCCGGAGAAAAATTGGGATTTCCATGCTGATTGATACAACTGTTCGTTTTCTTTTGAAAAGCTATTGATAGCTTCATCTTCTCCGTTAAATACTTTGACGATATTTTGCCCTCCGTAGACTTCTTCTACTTGACCGTTTACATGGCCTAAATGACTTTGCTGCTGTTTAAAATATCCCTGGGATCTTTTAATGACGAAACTTATAATAGCCATTGAAAATGGCAGGATCAGAACAGCGACTAAAGTCATTTGCCAACTGATAGACAACATCATTACTAATGATCCGATAATTGAACAAAAGGATGTGATAATCTGAATTAAACTTTGATTTAAACTTTGGCTCAAAGTATCAACATCGTTTGTAATCCTAGATAAAACTTCACCATGGGTTTGAGTCTCAAAATAACCTACGGGCATCTTATCAATCTTTTCCGATAAACTTTTACGGAGATTATAAGTGAATTTTTGAGAGATGTCTGTCATGATAAAGCTCTGGACATAGGAAAAAAGTGCACTAACTATATATAATCCTATAAGCATCGTTAAAATCTGTCCGATTTTATTAAAATCGATTCCTTTGCCTCCTGAAATTTTACTTACAAGTCCATTAAAGATTTCCGTGGTGGCATTACCTAAAATTTTAGGACCGACAATGGAAAATACAGTGCTTCCTATTGCAAATACAATGACAAAGGCAATTCTGACTTTGTATACTGATAAGTAAGAAATCAAAGTTTTCAAAGTACCTTTGAAATCATTAGCTTTTTCACTGCTCATCATATTTCTGGGACGTTTATTATAACGTTTATTTTGATTACTCATTTGTAAGTTCCTCCTTTGAAAGTTGTGATAAAGCAATTTGTCTGTAAATTTCACAGTCTTTCATGAGCTGATGATGAGTGCCCTTTCCCACAATTTTGCCTTCATCCAGTACTATAATCTGTTCTGCGTGTAAGACGGTGCTTATTCTCTGTGCAACGATTATAACGGTAGATTTTTGGGTTTCTTTTTTAAGAGCATGACGAAGAGCAGCATCGGTTTTAAAATCTAAGGCTGAAAAACTATCATCGAATACATAAATATCGGGGTTTTTCGCAATCGCCCTTGCAATAGACAATCGCTGCTTTTGTCCTCCGGATACATTGTCTCCGCCTTGTGAAATCTCGCTTTGGTATTTATCCGGTTTGCTTTCAACGAAGTCGGTGGCTTGTGCAATCCGGACAGCTTTTTTTATTGTTTCTGCAGAGGCATCCTTTTTACCGTATTTAACGTTAGATTCTACGGTTCCCGAGAACAGAATTCCCTTTTGCGGTACAAATCCAAGTTGGTCTCTTAGGTCATGCTGTTTAACATTTTTGACGTTTACTCCGCTAACCAATACTTCACCTTCAGTTACATCAAAAAAGCGTGGTATTAAATTAATAATCGTAGATTTACCGCTTCCGGTACTCCCAATAATAGCGGTGGTTTCTCCCGGATTTGCAGTAAAACTGATATGGCTTAAAACTTCTTCCTTAGCATAAGGATATTTAAAAGAGACATCTTTAAACTCAACGTATCCTCTTTTGGATTCGTCAAAACGTTGAGGATTTCCGGGATCTTTAATTGAAATTTCCGTATCCAGTACTTCCAAAATACGCTTTGCCGAAACAGAAGCTCGGGGAAGAATTATGGAGATTATAGAAATCATTATAAATGCCATGACTATCTGGATAGTGTATTGAATAAATGCCATCAAATCGCCTACCTGCATGGAGCCGGCATTTATTTTTTCGGCACCTACCCAAACGATCAATACGGCAATTCCGTTCATTATAAGCATCATAGTAGGCATCATAATAGTCATTATTCGGTTTACAAACAGGCTGATTCGCGTCAAGTCACGATTAACATCATCAAAACGTTGTTCCTCGTGTTTTTCATTGCCGAAGGCACGAATAACCGTTAAACCGGTTAATATTTCACGGGATACCAGGTTTAACCTGTCGATTAATTGTTGCAGTTTTTTAAATCTTGGCATAGCAATAGAGAATAATCCTATTACTAAGAATAAAATTATAAGTATGGCTATACCTATGACCCATTCCATAGAACTATTGGCATTTCCTGCTCGGACAAATGCGCCGACGCCTAAAATGGGAGCATAGATTACGATTCTGAACAATAACATCATCATCATTTGAACTTGCTGTATGTCATTTGTGCTTCGTGTAATCAATGATGCAGTTGAGAACCGATTAAACTCGTTATTGGAAAAATTAATTACTTTGGTGAAGACTTCTTCTCTCAGCTTTTTGCTCAATTTTGCAGCAACTCTGGAAGATAAAAGTGTAACTAAAATAGACGCTATTACACCTATTAAGGCCAAAATTAACATTTTTAGACCGGAAAAAGTTATATAGTGGTTTTGCATTTTATCAGTATTAATACCGATAACCTTATATTCGTTTTTTACATAGACTGTTGCTGCCTGCTCAATCATACTATCCGACATGCCGGCAAATTTATCGTTTATCTTTTTCAACATTTCGATACGCTGTTCTTGGGGTAAAAGTGAAAATATATCGAATATATCGGCATTTTTCGGCAGCGCTCCTTTAGGAAAAGCATTCATCAATTGTTTGGTTAAAGCGGTGACTTCATCCGATTTGGTTTCTAATTGAGAGACAATGATTATGGATTTACTCATAGTAGAATTCAATTTTTTCAAAGTATTTTCATCTATGTTTTTTAACTTATATAAAGATTGAGATTTCAATGCAGGGTATTCATCTTTATATTCCTTGAAATCATTTTTACTTAAATTTTTTTGATTGAGCAGAGTATAATTTTTTAGCACCGTCTCTTTTTCTGAATTATTCATAAACAATAAAATTTTATTCATTTCTTTTTCTCGAATTATAGTTGGAGCTGCATTATCAATGCCTCCTTGCTGGATTCCTACGTTTACAATTCTTGAAGTATATTCCGGCAAAGACAGATCTGTAACTGCTTGTATAGCCAAAAGTACTATTATTACTAAGATTGGAATGATTGATTTCTTTAGATATTTAAAAATCCTTAACATTTAATTAGTTCCTCTCCTTCAATATGCCATATTTGATGATATTAATTTTATTTAAAAAATGAGCTTTTGCCTGAGGTAAATTTTCCGAAGTTGTAGGAGCGTGTAAAATGGAAAATTTCATAATACAAATGAGAATTTCCAAAAGGTCCTTTAACTCTTCTTTATTATCAACACAAAGATTTTCAGTATTGATATTTGATATAAGAGCCTTAATATCTTCCATTTCATTTCTGAAATTAAAGGTTTCACTTATGGCAAAATCTCCACTGGTATGCATTCCTACGAATATATTTTTGAACATGGACATAGCGTCTCTTACGATACTGTATTCAAGAGTAAAATTGAATAAGTCTGTAAATGTGGCAAAAATATCTCCGTTAGAATTTTCTAAGGTTTTCTTTCCTTGGATTACCAACTTTGTAGCATATTCGTCCATCATATACTGAACCAAATCTTTTTTATCTTCAAAATAAGTATAGAAACTCCCTCTTGAAATATTGGCATCCTGAATTATTTGGTTAATAGATGCCTTATTATAAGGAACTCTGGAGAATTCCTTTCTTGCTGCTTCAAAAATTCTTTTCTTTTTTTCAGGAGGTAAATTATAAAAAGTAGTTTTAGGCATTTGTATCCTCCCTTCATAATAATGACAGGGTGTCATATGACACCCTGTCATTATTATAGTTATCATTTAATTATTTGTCAAGAAAAAACCAATATATTAAATGAAAGTTTTACTATGGAATTTTTGAATAATGTTTACTGGTTGATATATTATGTATATTATCTTATACTTTATATAGGATGGATTTTAAGTATAAGTGAAAATAAAGGGTGATCAAATGTTGCAGAATTATATTAAACAAATATTGAGTTTGTACAATTATATTGATGCAATAGTAATGATAAATGATAAAGGCATTATTGAGTATTCTGGAAACTATAGGACGGATATATATAACCTTTACGATGAAGAGATTGTGGGAAGATACATTTGGGATATATATCCGGGATTAAATGAACGTAACAGCAGTATGCTGAGAGTATTGAATACGGGTAATGCGATTTTAAATGAAGAACAGCATCTTGTTAATTATAAGGGAATTGAAATATATGCGGTAAATTCTACATTTCCCATAAAATCAGGAGAAAAGATAGTAGGAGCTGTTGAGGTTTCTTTATATATTGATCCGGACAAACGAAGGAAGGGTATATCATTAAAATTAAAGGAAATAGATGAGAACAGAAATAATTATTATAATATAGACGATATAGTTACTAATGACGAGAAGATGATTAATATAAAGAAGACTATTTTGAGAACGGCCAAGACGGATTCTCCGGTTCTGATTTACGGGCATACGGGGACAGGAAAAGAGATGGTTGCTCAATCCATACACAAGAACAGCAAGAGAGTATCAAAACCTTTTATATCACAAAATTGTGCGGCAATTCCTTCGACTCTTTTTGAAAGTATATTGTTTGGTACGGTAAAAGGCGGCTATACAGGGGCGGAAAATAGAAGGGGATTGTTCGAGGCCGCTAACGGGGGAACTCTTTTTCTTGACGAAATAAATTCAATGGAATTGTCTATGCAGGCCAAACTGCTTAAAGCCATCGAAAATCAGGAAATAAGAAGAGTTGGCTCTGTAGATAGTATAAAGGTGGATGTCAGAATAATATCTGCAGTTAATGAGCCGCCTTTGGAATCGGTTGCTGAAAATAAACTTAGAGAAGATCTGTTTTATAGAATAGGAGTGGTTCAAATCAATTTACCGGATCTAAAGGATAGAGAAAATGATATTGAAGTTTTATATGATTTTTTCATAAAAGAATATAATAAGAAGATGGGTAAATCCATAAAAGGTCTTAGCGAATCGGTAAAGAAAATATTTAAAACGTATTCCTGGCCGGGAAATATACGGGAATTGAAAAATGTAATAGAAGCATCTTTTAACTTAGCGTCTAATGATATGATAATGGTAGAGGATTTGCCGGATTATATTTTTTCCGTAAGAGGACATAATCGGCTTAATACAGATTTTAAATCAGGTGAAAAATCGCTGGCAGAGCTTGTGGATAACTATGAGAAAAGTATTATTGAGAAAGTTTTAAAAGATACCAAAAATGTTACAGAAGCAGCGGAAACTCTGAAAATTTCAAGACAGAGTCTTAATTATAAATTATTAAAATATAATTTGAAATAGAAAAAAATTTTGCTAAAAAGCAAAAAAATTTTCCTTGTTTTTCATTAAAAGTAGCTCTGTTATGGTATTTTATTATTGGCATGAATTTTGCTTATTAATATTACAGTTAAAAAATATGCTCTATAAATAAAAGGAGATGTTTGGAATGATAAAAAATGTAATAGTGAGAAAGCCATCTAAAAATTTTGCTGATGGTATAACTACCGCTGATCTCGGCAAACCGGATTATGAAAAAGCATTAGAACAACATGAAGGTTATATCGAAGCACTAAAAGAATGCGGATGTTCCGTTACTGTACTTGAAGCTGATGAAAGATATCCCGATTCCACATTTGTAGAGGATGTAGCTGTTGTAACTGAAAAGTGTGCCATAATTACAAGACCTGGTGCTGCTTCAAGAAAGGGAGAAGAAAAGGAAATAATAGATACTCTTAAGAAATTTTATAGCAATATCGAGTATTTAGAGGGTTCTGCCTGCCTTGAAGGAGGAGATATACTGAGAATTGACAAACACTTTTATATAGGACAATCGAAGAGAACGAATGCGGAAGGAGCAAGGCAGCTTACGGCAATATTAAATAAATATGGGTATACCGCTTCAGCAGTGCCGGTAAAACAAATACTTCATCTTAAGACGGGAGTAATTTATGCAGGGAATAATACAGTTATTGCCGCCGGTGAATTTAAGAATAATGATGTATTTAAGAAATTTAAAATGATAAAAGTAGACGATGATGAAGCTTATTCTGCAAACTGCGTTAAAATGAACGGTCATCTTATAATTCCAAAGGGATTTTCAAAATCAAAGAAAGCCATAGTTGATGCAGGTTTTAAGATTGTAGAAGTTGAAATGTCGGAATTTGAGAAGATGGACGGCGGACTTACCTGCCTGTCTCTTAGGATACCGGAAGATAGCTCAAAATAGAATTGTACATTTGTAAGATAAGCTGTTGCAAAACTAATTTGTTACAGCTTATTTTATTACCTCCGAAGCCCTGGATTGAATAAAAATATTTATGTTTATCCGTGACTTCAGCCGTGAATTAGTGGGCAATATATATTATAATAATATATAGTTATAAAAACAAAATATTTCGTGCTGAAAGGATAAGTAAATTCTATGTCAAATTATATTGAAAAATTGAAAAATGATAAGTCCAAAGATGTAGTAAGAAAATTGTTTTTTATACTGTTGGGTAATCTCTTTTGTGCTGTCGCGTTTAATGTATTTTTTGTACCTAACAGACTTCTAAGCGGCGGTATAGGAGGCATTGGAATATTAATTCAGTACCTGACAGGTATGCCGGCAGGTATTATGGTATTCATTTTAAATCTTCCTATTTTTTTAATAGGAAGCAGACTGGTGGATAGAGAATTTGCTGTATTTGGATTTATTTCCATGCTGGTTTTTTCTTTTTTATTGACTGTAACCAAGGACATCAATCAATATTTAGCGGTAAAGGATATACTGCTGGGGGCAATTTTTGGCGGTATATTTAACGGAATAGGTATGGGGCTTATGTTTAGGCACAGAACTTGTCAAGGGGGATTTGACATAATAGCCGCCGTACTTAAATCCAAATATAATATAAATATCGGGTCTGGATTGATGGCAGCCAATACGATAGTAATATCTTTTTCGTCTTTGTTATTTGGATACAAATCCGCAATGTATACATTGATATCCATGTATATAGGATACAGGATTTTAGACAAAGTACAAACAGGGCTTAATGTAAGGAAAAAAATAATCATAATATCAAATAAGCCTGAAGAATTGGCAGATACCATACTAAAGCAGTTAAACAGAGGGGTTACCTTTTTGGAAGGCTCAGGTGCTTATACAAAAGAGGGCAAAAAGGTTATATATTGTGTGGTTACTTCCAGAGAAACGGTAAAATTAAAACATATTATTGATGAAATAGATCCGAAAGCATTTTTTATAGCAAGCGATGTCGTAGAGGTAAGAGGAAAGGGATTTAAAAATACGGGGATATAAATAGTTAATGCCTGATTTGTTGTACAAGTATTAATATTAGTATATAATATATAAATATTAAAGCACGTGACTTAAGTCTTGTGAGACTCAATTAGTACCAAAATTATTTATATTATAATAAATTTGCGGGAGTGAGTGTGAATGAAATATAACTTTGATGAAGTGATTGACCGTTCGGGAACTAATTCCGTAAAATGGGATCAAGAAAGTTTAAAACATTTATTTGGTGAATCGGACGCAATTCCTTTTTGGGTAGCAGATATGGATTTTAAATCGGCTCAGCCTATTATCGATGAAATTGTAAAAAGAGCCGAGCATGGTATATACGGCTATAGTGTCAGGCCGGATTCTTATTTTGAGGCAATAATCAATTGGATTAAGAGACGCCATGGTTGGACTATTGAGAAGGAATGGATTGAATATACTCCAGGGGTGGTTCCTGCAATTAATTATCTAATACAAGCTTTTTGTGAACCGGGAGACAAAGTAATAATACAGAATCCTGTATATTATCCGTTTTCAAATTCTATAAAGGAAAACGGATGTACTGTGGCAGACAATACATTAATATTTAATGATGATCACTATGAAATTGATTTTGAAGATTTTGAGAAAAAATCAAGAGATCCTAAAGTGAAAATGTTTATACTTTGCAGCCCTCATAATCCTATAGGCAGAGTTTGGACGAAAGAAGAACTTATAAGATTAGGAGATATTTGCTTAAAAAATAATGTAATCGTAGTAGCCGATGAAATCCATAATGATTTGGTATTTTCCGGATATAAACATATAATGTTTGGTTCCATTAGAGAAGATTTTAGAATGAATTCCATAACATGTACTGCTCCAAGCAAGACATTTAATTTAGCAGGAATGGAAATCTCCAATATTATCATACCAAACCCGGAATATAGGAGAAAATATAAAAAAGTTTTGGACAAAAATTCTATAGGGAATCAAAATCCCTTAAGTATTGTAGCTCTTGAAGCGGCATACAACAAATCTGAGGATTGGTTGGACCATCTGCTGAATTATCTTGAAGAAAACATTGATTTTATACATAAATATCTCGCTGAAAACCTTCCAAAGGCTAAGCTCATTAATCCTCAAGCAACATATTTAGGTTGGCTGGACTTTAGGGAATACGAAAGAAGCGGTAAGAAGTTGGAAAATTTTGTTTATCATAAAGGGAAGGTTGCTTTAGATGGCGGGACATGGTTTGGAAATGGAGGAGACGGATTTTTAAGAATAAATTTTGCATGCCCGAGGAGTTTGCTTAAAGAGGGACTTAAGAGGATATGTACTGTAATAAAAGAGGAGTATGATTAATACAGGGGGAGGTGTGGAGGTTACAGCTTGCATTGTCTGTACTTATGCAGAAAAATATAAAACAATAGGGATTATTGCTTTATAAGTCATATATTCTCATCCTGTAGGAGTTCATAGCGGTGCTTCCCAGCTTATTTATAAGTTTGGAGTTTACAGACATGCCTACCAATGCTCCTATTACCGGAAGCATCTGCATGAGTTTTGCAATGTCTATATAATCCCTGTATTCCTGCTGAAAGTCTCTCCAATTAAAGAGATTTATATCATCAGGAAGTGTTTTTGAATACTCCTCCCAGTTTTCCATCTTTGAAAATACCTGATTTGTTTTGGCTTGACTTGAGAAAGCAAGTTGGAAAATGTGAAGAATATATAGCCTTTCTTTGTAATCATTCGTGTCAAAACCATAAATAGCAGCAATATCATAGAGAAGTTTTATTTTAATGCTTAAAAGCAACGGAAAATCAGCAAGGGCTATTAAAAAGCCTCCTGCTCCTGTACCTGCTCCTTCTATCATTGCGGTTTTTCTGTAAAAGTTTATTTTTTCTCTTACTAAATTTTCCCTTTCGGGGAGAGAGATTTGGAGATACGGTTTTTTGCTTAAAAATTGGGAGCCTGTAAGTACAGCTTTAACCATGGTCTTTATAGCTGCGGTTACAGCCTCATGATATGGTTCTGGAAGAATGCTGTTGAATTTATTTTGTATAGTCTTTGAAGCATTGTTGATTATAGAAGGCTTCCTTCTTGTTTTCTTTTTCCATTCGTTTAATTCCTCTAATATTTCTGTATAATAGGAATTGATATTGATCACCTGCCTTGTTTTATAGATCTTTTATATTTTATATAATATCTTATGTTATTATACTATTTTTGTCTTGATGTAAAAAGAAAGAAATCCTTTCTTAATATCAAATTAAAAATAATATTCAAATAACAGATGCAAAATGAGTTATTGAAAGAGAAATCAGGAAGAAGGGATAAACATGAATTATATATTTAAATTGGCTGAAATGAATGATATAGATAAAATATTTAAAATATATCAAAATGTTGTTTTTCACCTGAGAAAACTGAATATAGATCAGTGGGATGAAGTTTATCCGACTAAAGAAATCTTGAGGAATGATATAGAAGAAAAAAGTTTATTTGTAGTTTTTGATACATTAAATAATATTCCCATATCTTCGATAGTAATTAATGAATCTCAGGAGCCAGAATATAAATCGGTTAATTGGGCTAACACTAAAGGGAAAATATGTGTTATACATAGGTTTTGTGTAGAACCTGTTTTTCAAAGGCGGGGAATAGGCAATAAAACTTTATTGTCTGCGGAAGATTATATAATGAAGAAGAGATATTCATCTATTAGACTTGATGCTTTTACGGAGAATCTTTCTGCACTTAATTTTTATAAAAGAAACGGATATGTTTTTAGAGGGCAGGTTGTGTTTAGAAAAGGAATTTTTAATTGTTACGAAAAGATATTTGATTATTAAATCATAGATTAGGTTAAGAAACATGTTTTGTTAAAAAGGTTTTAAAAGAGGCTTCCTTAATTTATCAATATTTTAAGAGAAGCCTTTTTTGTTTTGATAGAAGGAAAAAAGATATAATGCTATGTTCACAAAAGGAAATATAAATGTTATAATGTTCTTTATTAGAACACAAATTATTCTTCTAACCCCAAAAGATAGTTGGTACTTACATTTAGAATTTGAGATAAAGCCATTAATTCAATATCAGTAATAATTCTTTTTTGGTGTTCGAGTTTGGAAATGCTGGCTCTATCAATATAAACAGCTAATGTTTCGAGTTTTATCGATAACTCTTTTTGCGTCATGTTGCTTTTTAACCTTGCGATTTTTACTTTAGGGCCCGCGATATTGTGTTCTTTAGAATCTAAAACTAATTTCATAATATATCACCTCTGTTCGTTATTAGAACAATTGTATTTTATCCGAAATTATGGAATAATATGTTCTAATAAAAAACATATTGTAAATTTGGAGGTTAACAGTAATGCATGAGGGAAATTTTGAAACCAACGGGGTAATTCAAATTGTAATGAATCGGGAACATAAGATTTGTTACAGTAATATTGAATATCGGATGACTTATGACTACCTTAAAGAACTAAATATTTTAGAAAATTTAGCTGTAGATTTACCTATTCAGTATACTTCGGATAACTATTTTGTAAATATTGATGGATTTTATATTACTGACCAACTTTATTACATAATTGTCATTAATCCAAAGAACTATAAATGCTGTAATTGCAATAAGGCCCTTATTGATACTGCAACAGGATTATATAATAGAAATTATTGGGAGCAAATGAATAGTGAATTTTTTTGTCATCCCGAGCTTAAAGACATTTCCGTAATACTGATAGATATAGATAATTTAAAAAAAATTAATGACAATTACGGACATTTAGCGGGAGATAAGGCAATAGAAATAGTTGGACAGGCAATTAAAAGGAGTATAAGAAAAGAAGACTTAGGAATAAGATATGGTGGAGACGAATTCTTAGTTTTACTACACAAGCAAGGCAAAAAAGGCTTGAATAAAGTGATTCAAAGAATAGAAAAAGAGATTAATAAAAGCACCATGGAAGTTAACGCTGATATTCATGTCAGTGCAGGTATAGCTTGTTCCGAATATTTTGATAATTTAAAAGAAATGATAAAAACAGCAGATAAGGATTTATATAAAGAAAAGAGAACAAAGCAAGAAGAAAAGCGGATAGAAGTAAATGATTTAAAAAATCTAAAGCAAAATATTGAAAAGATGAAAAATGAATTGGACAGAAAAATTCCGAAAGATGGCAGTAATGCAAGCAGTAAAGAGGTACTAAAATTAAGCAGGGAATTGGACAGATTGATTGTGAAATATTTAAACAATGTATAAAGACATATTAAACCAGCGAAGGTGCATATACGCTACCCTTATGAGAAAAGAATATACAAATATGCATAAGTTGTTGATAGTGCAGTAAAACCGTGATAAAATTATGATAATAATTAGAAATGAAGGGATTAAATAAATGTCAATGAAAAACGATAAGGGGTACATACTTCTTTCGGTTGTAATGATATTAAGCATAATTTTAATATTTGGTTTGACTATGATTACGGTAGCTGGGGGAGAATTTAACAAAACTTTGATTCAAGAGAAAAAAGTGAAAGCTTACTATATAGCAAGATCCGGAGCGATAGGAACTGCAGATTGGATATCAAAGATGAGCGGAGATGCTTTGAAGAAATTTAATGAATCCCTTCCTCTTTATAGTGAGCCGGTAAAATTCGGAGAAGGAGAATTTGTGGTAAGTATAGTTAAATCGGGAGATAATTTGTATATAATTTCTACGGGAAAAGTTCCGTATAATAAAAGTACTGTAGACAGAAAAGCGGAATTGGTCATGTCTGGAGATAAAAGTGGAGATTCTCAAACTGTAGAGTTAATTGCAGCGGTATTTGGAAACAGCAGCATTGAGATCCGGGGAGGAACCGTAAAAGGCAATATAGGAAGTAATTCAGAGGAGCCGGGTTCCATACATATTTCAGGATGGCCTACTATAGAGGGAAATATAGAGGCTTTAAATGATGATGTGATTAAGGTTGATAATAGCGAATGGAAAAAACAAATGATGCCTGATGTAGAGTACATTGAAAAGCAAAATTATCCTATTCCTTTACTGCCTGAGTTTCCCGAAGATTTGTCCGAAGGGTTGCCTACAGAAAATCCTGAAAGTCACGCTGAGAATGGGATATTAACAGTATATTGGCAGAATAATAACACGGTTATAGGAAGCAGCAGATATTATGACAGTATAAATATAATACAAAATACCACTTTGCGTGTGGATACAAGTGATGGGGACATAGTGCTGAGAGTAAGAAATTTAAATATAGAACAAGGACGTATAGAAGTTGTCGGAGACGGAAAGCTGTATCTGTATGTGGATAATAATTTTAAAGTTAAGGGTGGAATAAATGAAAGAGAAGGGAAGACGGATAATGTTAAAATATATTCTAATTCCGCAAATACAATTAACGTAGATAATGAAACTCAAATATATGCATCCCTGTACTCAAACAGCCGGGAAATAAATATCAGCGGAAGCGGAAGTGTTTATGGAGATTTGATTACGGCGGGAAGTAAAATTACAATTAATGGAGGAGCAAGATCCATGAATATATATGCACCGAAGGCTTCCATAGACATCGGCGGCGGGGCATCGGTTACAGGGGGGATAGTCGGAGGCAGTATTGTGTTGGGAGGAGGTTGCAGAATAGATTCACCAAATAAAGAAATAAAAATAACACTGCCAGATTCAGAGGAAGATGGTTCTTCCGGCAGTGCCTATAAAATAGCTTATTGGAGATGATGCACTTGGAGAGAAAGGGTTTTACTTTGATTGAAGTAGTGGTTTCCATAGGTATAGTAGGTATGCTTGCTGCTATACTTTTAACTGTGCTTTCAGGAAATATGAAAAATATATTTTCTTCGGGGGAGAAAACTCGGTATATTTTTCAAGCTCAGGAAAACATTGAAAAGGCAATTAAGAATAATGGAGAAGATTCGAATCGGGAGGAATATACATTAAAGTTAGAATTTCATGATGATAATGGAGAAGATTTTAAGTGTGAATCTGATGGTATTAAAAT
This sequence comes from Sporanaerobacter sp. PP17-6a, assembly GCF_900095615.1. Taxonomy (NCBI): domain Bacteria; kingdom Bacillati; phylum Bacillota; class Tissierellia; order Tissierellales; family Sporanaerobacteraceae; genus Sporanaerobacter; species Sporanaerobacter sp. PP17-6a. The sequence continues at coordinate 227,103 of NZ_FMIF01000001.1, forward strand.
TCAAGTGAATTTACATGATAAAAATAAAAATACAATATCAACTTATATTCCGCAATAAAATGAGAAAGGTAGATAGTGATTTTATGTTTTGCACAAATTGGATAGGGGATGTAATAAATTGAAAAAGGGATTCACTCTTGTGGAATTGATATTATCCTTAGCCTTATTGTCAGTAGTATTGCTGCTGGTTTTCAATATATATTTTCTTGGAAAAAATATTTTCGACAGATCTGTACATGAAAGGGGTATGCAGGGAAATGTAAGAATAGCCGTGGATAAAGTAACGGAGGAAATCAGAACAGCGGATTTTATTACCTCCGAAGTCCCCGAAGATGGGGAAATTAACGGAAAAGACGAGTATTATTCTATTGAGATTGACGGAGACGAATTGATTAAAACAAAATATCCGGAAAATGAGGAGGAAAAGTCAATCGCTACATTATCGGACATACTCTTTAAACCGAAAAACGGAGGATTGAGTCTGAAAATATCCCGGGACAGTTATGAAATAGAAACGGAAATACCTTTAGAAAACAATCCTTCCATAGATATAGACAATGAAGGGACTCATGTCATATATTATACCAAGCGGTAAATCAAATAAAACAGTTCTTTTCCTTTGAATCAGGACAAATTAATGATAAAATGAAATTATATATAAATAAAGTAATCAATAGAGGGAATTATGAAAATGAATCAGAACAAAAAACGGATTATATTTTATGTTGTTATATTATTTTGGCTGTCAATTATCTTTGTTTTATCGTCTCAACCCGTATCAAAGTCTAACGCTCTGAGCAAAAAGATAACGGAAATCGTTATAAATTCAGCAGAAAGAGCTGCACCTAATTCAAATTTTGATTTTGACAGAACGAATCACTTAATACGGAAAAATGCTCATTTTTTTTCCTATTTAATTTTAGGAATATTGATAATAAATTTGATGAAAAAAAGTAAGATGGGAAGATTTAAAATATTTATTATCTCTATCTCATTTTGCATTGTTTATGCAATCAGCGATGAATTTCATCAGATTTTTGTATCCGGCAGAGGTGCTCAGATAAAAGATGTGTTGATTGATAGTGCAGGATCTCTTATGGGTATTGCCATATATGAAGCAATAAGTAAGATTAAAAAGAACAAGTATTGACATATTTTTAAATGGAAGAAAGATAAGAGAGCGTTGTATAAAAGTTGTATAAAAAGGATGGTAAATAAAAATTTTACCACCCTTTTTTTTATTTAGTCAAAATTAAAATCTCGATTTACATATTTGCTAAGTAATTCTATGGAAGATTCTACATCTTTCATATTTACCAATGAATTTGGGCCATGGGGATATCTTGTTACAACGGATATACCTGCTGCTTTTACCCCAAAATTAGACTGATTTATAGAACTTGCATCGGTTCCTCCAACTGCAATAACGTCAAGTTGGTATTTTATGTTATTTTCTTTACAGCATTTAACCATCTCTTCCACAAGATATTCATCACATATTACAGAAGTATCGGATACCTTGACGGCAGTACCTCCTCCTACCGTATTACTTCCTTCCAAATCACACGGATAATCATGAGCGGGAGTTACATCAATAGCTATTCCCAAATCCGGCTTTATTCTTGCTGCAGTAACTTTCGAGCCTCTGCAGCCTACTTCTTCCTGTACAGTAAACACAAAATAAATATCATTTTTAGGGTTATCTATCTTTTTTAATGATTCAATCATTATATAACATCCTACTCTGTCGTCCATTGCCTTTGCGGTAACGTCATTATCCTTAAGTTCGACATATTCACCGATATAGGAAGCGACATCTCCCACTTTTACATGTTTTAGTGCTTCTTCTTTTGATTTGGCGCCGATATCTACGTATAGTTTAGTAAAATCATTTTTAATGTCTTCTGCTTTAACTGTGCTGGATATTATACCTGTTATTCCATTTCTGAATTTGACTCTGCTCATGTATGTCATATAAGGCCAGAGAAATCCTAATGATTTTATTTTGATCATTCCGTTTTCTTCAATTTTTGTTACTTGGATTCCTATTTCATCCATATGGGCAGCTAACATGATTTTCTTCTTATTTTTTCCTGTACCTTTTTTAAACACGATTAAATTACCCAAAGCATCTACTGAAATTTCATCAGCATATTCAGAAACAGCTTTTTTGATAAAATCTCTTGTTTCCTTTTCATATCCACTTACTCCACATAATTGAGTTAATTCTTTTAAAAGCATAAATTTCCCTCACTTTCTTATATTTTTATTATAATTTATTTGTTAAACAATCTTTTTTTATCCAATGAGCTTGGTTCATTAGAGGATGACGAAGGGTAATGGCTCCTTCCACAGGACATTCCATCACACAACATCCGCAATACCAGCATTCTCCCGGATATAACACAATGGGAGGTTTACCCTTTTCGGGATTTGGAATTAAAATATCTACTTGGCATATATTCACACATCTGTTACAACCTATACATTTTTCTTTTTCATATATAATAGGATTTGCCGCAGGCATTTCATACATTATTTTTTCCTCCCAACATAATCTTTATTGTGAAATTCGTAATTCTCTTTTAAATCCCCGAAGTAGTTAAGAGGCAATTTATTTATTATCACTTTATCATCAACTTGTTTCAATGTAATAAACCTTTTCTCGTCTTCTCCATTATTATCGCCTCTTTTAAAATGGAGAGGCTTTGAACTGGTTTTTCTTGATAAACAAGATTGTATGATTATTTGAGACACGGTAAGGATATCAAATACTTCAAGAAGCCTTACAAGTTCATGAGGATTATAGGCAAAAGTATTCGGAATAACTTGTTTTTCATATTCTTTCAATTGCTTTAATCCTATATTCAAAAGTTCGTCTCTTTTAATGTCCCCGCAATAATTTTGCATTGTTTTTGATATTCCCATGTTTAATTCTTTCCATCCTATGCTTGTATAAGGATCATTATTGATAGGAGAATATATTCTTAATTTTTCCTTTTCTATTTGTACTGGATTAACTTCTGATATACTTGCAGTTTCAGCGTATTTTGCTCCATGCCTTCCGGCATAATATCCTGTAGTTGCAGCATGTCCAAAGCAGTCTGATGCAAATAAAGCATCACCGGCAACGTATAACCCTTCTATATTGGTTCTCAAATTCCAATCATTTAAGAACCCTCCGGGAAGGCCAAAGAGCTGACGCTCCTGAGGCAGAAATTCAGCTGAAGTCCATCCGGTACCGTAACACTGAAGCACATCTTTTTTCGGATCGAATCCTGCATCAGTATAATTTTTATAAACGGGTATTTTAGTTTTTCCTTCTTCTCCTATCATCATGCCCCATATAACTTTCCTTTCAAGTTCCGGCAGTGTAGATAAATCGGCATAAAATGGCAATTTATAACCTTCTTCAATCATTTCGGAAAATGGAAGGGTTTCAGGACCTTCGTAGTCATATTTTGGATTATCAATTCCTCCTCCTTTTAAGAAAAATTTTTGACTATCGGCAGGTTTAAATCTCTCCGATACATTTCTTAGGATATTTCCATCTCTGTCCGCATAAGGGATTTCCTTTCCCTCAGAATCTATCAGAGAAGCAGGATACCAGGTATTATGATTATTTCCCGCTCCATAGGGAGGATAACTTCTTCCTGCAGCAGAAAATTCACCTACTACGGATTTTTCCATCATGGTAAATTCAGCTCCTGCTTTCCATCCCATGGCATGACCGTCTCCAATGCATTGGGTAGGCCTGAATTCGCATAGTCCGGGAAGGGAGGGAGAAAATAACCATATTCTGGCAGGCCTTGACATGCATAAAATAGTGGCTTTACTTCTAAAGATAAAAAACTTTCCGGTTCTTGTGTGCATACCTGTTGCACCGATGCACCGATTGCCTTGTTTGCCTTCTTCATTGAGTAGGGAAGTGACCATTACTCTGTCATAAATTTTTACACCTAATTTTTTTAATTTATTATACATGGCAGGTTTAAAAGTAGAACCCCATATCCTTAAAGTATACCTGTTTTCGTAATCATAGGCGAACATAAGCTTTGTAGATTCATCTCGAAAGGCTGCACCTTTAAATTCATCCTCCGTATCTCTTATTTTTCCGCCCATTTTTTCAATATCCAAAAGTCTGTCATATCCTTCCCGGCATTCGATATAGTGGGATATACCGTTATTGTATCCGTCATTATCGTCAAGCATAGCAGAGGTGAGTTCTTCAGGACTTATTTTTGAACAGGGATTTGTAGCGGCGGATTCCCAATGATCACAGCCGGAACCTCCGGCACCGCTTCTTTTGGTAGCTCCCTTTTCTACCAGCACGACTTTTTGTCCTCTTTCTGCAGCGGCAATGGCAGCCATACATCCTGCAATTCCGCCTCCAAGGACCAAAACGTCTGTAGTTATTTTTTCTTCTTTTTCATATTCCAAAGAATATGGCCATTTGATATTATACATAATTTCTCCTTTCTGCCTTTAAATTTAAACTTTATAATACTTACACATTAAATTGAGTTTAATATTGTGAGGAAATGATAGAAAATTTAGTATATACTAACCATGATATCATATTATAATACATTTTGCAAAATATATCTTGCAAAATGTATTGCATTATTATATTAAATTTATTATAATAAAGTAGTAAAATTATAATTAACATAAATAATTTAAGATGATAAGAGGGAGAAAATATTATGAATAATGTAGTAAAAATGACTCTTGCAGATCAAATTTATAATATTTTAAAAGAGGATATCATAAATCAAAATATTAAATGCGGTGAAAAATTAACATCAAAGATCTTGCAGGAAAGATTTAATGTCAGTTCTACGCCGATTAGGGAAGCCTTAAACAGATTGGGGCAGGAAGGGCTGATTGACCATATAACAAATGTAGGCGGCAAGGTAATTGAATTTAATGAGAAGGATATTAATGAGATATATGATTTTTGTGCCTGTTTAGATTTGGAAGCTCTCAGATTATCCATGGAAAGCATTAAAAAGAAAGAACTTGTATTGGAGATAAATAATTCTGTCAGACTCCAGGAAAAGTATTTAGAATCTGACAATATAGAGGAATTTATGATAGAATCTGACAATTTTCATGATATCCTTTTTAGATATGCAGATAATTCGAGATTATATAATGCTTCTAAAAACATAAGAAGTCAATTCAGTATATTGGCAAATATATATCAAAATTTAACAGTTACAAAATCAGTAGTTCTTTTAGAACATAAGGATATTGCAAGAGCAATGAAAGATAATGATTTCAGCAAAGCATCTTTTTTAATGAAAAATCATTTTAAACATGCTAAGGAGTATTTATTGGAAAATATAAAAAAGGCTTCAATCGAAAACTAATAATAATGAAGCCTTTTTTGAAACCCAT